>NZ_JGVJ01000009.1:0-409 GCF_000731785.2 Candidatus Photodesmus anomalopis | reverse complement strand
GGGCTGGATCACCTCCTTAAAATATCAGGATTGTTTGAATGAGTGCTCACACAAATTAATTAGATTAATTTAAAGTTAAAATGTCCCGTTCGTCTAGAGGCCTAGGACATCGCCCTTTCACGGCGGCAACAGGGGTTCGACTCCCCTACGGGATACCATTGGGTCGTTAGCTCAGTTGGTAGAGCAGTTGACTTTTAATCAATTGGTCGCAGGTTCGAATCCTGCACGACCTACCATAATTTATAAATTTATAGGTATAGGGCGATTAGCTCAGTTGGTAGAGCACCTGCCTTACAAGCAGGGGGTCACTGGTTCGAGTCCAGTATTGCCCACCAATGATTAAACGATTAAAATCAATTAAATATAGTAAAGCCTGTTCTTTAACAATTTAGAAAACTAGACAGATAAT
>NZ_JGVJ01000008.1:0-404 GCF_000731785.2 Candidatus Photodesmus anomalopis | reverse complement strand
ATTATCTGTCTAGTTTTCTAAATTGTTAAAGAACAGGCTTTACTATATTTAATTGATTTTAATCGTTTAATCATTGGTGGAGCTATGCGGGATCGAACCGCAGACCCCCTGCGTGCAAAGCAGGTGCTCTACCAGCTGAGCTATAGCCCCTTCTCCTTGCATACATTAGCTTTAAGTATGAACGTTCAATTTTAACTCCTTTTGGTAATAACTTAAATATTCAAAAGGATTGGTGGGTCTGAGTGGACTTGAACCACCGACCTCCCGCTTATCAGGCGAACGCTCTAACCAACTGAGCTACAGACCCAATATCTAACTAAACTCTTTAACTTTAAATTAATCTAATTAATTTGTGTGAGCACTCATTCAAACAATCCTGATATTTTAAGGAGGTGATCCAGCCC
>NZ_JGVJ01000007.1:0-1249 GCF_000731785.2 Candidatus Photodesmus anomalopis | reverse complement strand
TGTCTAAAGAAAAATTCGAACGTGTAAAACCGCATGTGAACGTTGGTACTATTGGCCATGTTGACCACGGTAAGACCACCTTAACTGCAGCTATTTGTACTACATTATCTAAAGTATACGGGGGTGCTGCAAGAGACTTTGCGTCTATTGATAATGCTCCAGAAGAGCGTGAGCGAGGTATTACTATCTCTACTTCTCATGTTGAGTATGATACTCCAACACGACATTATGCACATGTTGATTGTCCAGGACATGCAGATTATGTTAAAAACATGATTACTGGTGCGGCTCAAATGGATGGTGGTATTTTAGTAGTAGCAGCAACAGATGGGCCTATGCCACAAACCCGTGAACATATATTACTAGGACGTCAGGTTGGTATTCCTTACATCGTGGTATTTATGAATAAATGTGATATGGTTGATGATGAGGAATTACTTGAGTTAGTAGAAATGGAAGTTCGTGAACTTTTATCTGAATATGATTTTCCAGGTGATACTTTGCCAGTAATTCAAGGCTCTGCATTAGGTGCATTAAATGGTGAAGAGCAATGGACAGCAAAAGTTATTGAGCTTGCTGAAGCTTTAGACAATTATATACCAGAGCCTAAACGTGCAGTTGATATGCCATTTTTAATGCCTATTGAAGATGTATTTTCCATTCAAGGTCGTGGTACAGTAGTGACTGGCCGTATTGAGCGTGGGGCCTTAAAAGTTGGAGAGGAAGTTTCCATTATTGGGATAAAAGATACTATAACCACTACATGTACTGGTGTTGAAATGTTTCGTAAGTTATTAGATGAAGGTCGTGCTGGTGAAAATGTTGGTGTACTTCTTCGGGGTATAAAGCGTGATGAAGTTGAACGTGGTCAAGTATTAGCCAAGCCTAATTCAATGACTCCACATACCAGATTTGAATCTGAAGTATACGTGTTGTCAAAAGATGAAGGTGGTAGACATACTCCATTTTTTAAAGGTTATCGACCGCAGTTTTATTTTCGTACAACTGATGTAACAGGCAATATTTCTTTACCAGAAGGTGTTGAAATGGTCATGCCAGGTGACAATATAAAAATGATTGTTGAGTTAATAGCTCCAATAGCTATGCATGAAGGATTACGATTCGCTATTCGTGAAGGTGGTCGCACAGTAGGTGCTGGTATTGTTGCTAAAATTTTTGAATAAGAAAGATATAATATCCCTTTCTAAGTTAGATAGAACATGATTTTTAAAATGTTTTCTAAAAAAAT
>NZ_JGVJ01000006.1:0-3282 GCF_000731785.2 Candidatus Photodesmus anomalopis | reverse complement strand
CCAGCTGAACTACCACTCCCTCCAAAATTATAAGCCTGGCAATGTCCTACTCTCACATGGGGAAACCCCACACTACCATTGGCGCTGCTGCGTTTCACTTCTGAGTTCGGTATGGAATCAGGTGGGTCCACAACGCTATAGTCACCAAGCTAATTCTTTTATACATTAGAAAACTGAATAAATACCAAAACTACTTAGGGTTGTATGGTTAAGCCTCACGGGTAATTAGTACAGGTTAGCTTAACATTTCACAATGCTTATACACCCTGCCTATCAACGTCCTAGTCTTGAACAACCCTTCAGGACAACATATGTGCCTGGGAAGACTAATCTTAAGGCTCGCTTCCCGCTTAGATGCTTTCAGCGGTTATCGATTCCGAACTTAGCTACCGGGCAATGCATCTGGCGATACAACCCGAACACCAGAGGTTCGTCCACTTCGGTCCTCTCGTACTAGAAGCAGCCCCTTTCAATCTTCCAACGCCCACGACAGATAGGGACCGAACTGTCTCACGACGTTCTAAACCCAGCTCGCGTACCACTTTAAATGGCGAACAGCCATACCCTTGGGACCGACTCCAGCCCCAGGATGTGATGAGCCGACATCGAGGTGCCAAACACCGCCGTCGATATGAACTCTTGGGCGGTATCAGCCTGTTATCCCCGGAGTACCTTTTATCCGTTGAGCGATGGCCCTTCCATTCAGAACCACCGGATCACTATGACCTGCTTTCGCATCTGCTCGAATTGTCATTCTCGCAGTTAAGCGGGCTTATGCCATTGCACTAACCTCACGATGTCCAACCGTGATTAGCCCACCTTCGTGCTCCTCCGTTACTCTTTAGGAGGAGACCGCCCCAGTCAAACTACCCACCAGACACTGTCCTCACCCCGGATAACGGGGCTAAGTTAGAATATCAAACATATAAGGGTGGTATTTCAAGGTCGGCTCCACCCATACTAGCGTACTGGTTTCAAAGCCTCCCACCTATCCTACACATATAAGTTCAACATTCAGTGCCAAGCTGTAGTAAAGGTTCACGGGGTCTTTCCGTCTAGCCGCGGGTATACTGCATCTTCACAGCAATTTCAATTTCACTGAGTCTCGGGTGGAGACAGCATGGCCATCATTACGCCATTCGTGCAGGTCGGAACTTACCCGACAAGGAATTTCGCTACCTTAGGACCGTTATAGTTACGGCCGCCGTTTACCGGGGCTTCGATCAAAAGCTTTGACTTTTTATAAGTCTAACCTTATCAATTAACCTTCCGGCACCGGGCAGGCGTCACACCGTATACTTCATCTTACGATTTTGCACAGTGCTGTGTTTTTAATAAACAGTTGCAGCCATCTGGTATCTGCGACTTTCAACAGCTATATTCGCAAAGAACTTCACCGTTAAAAGTGTACCTTCTCCCGAAGTTACGGTACCAATTTGCCTAGTTCCTTCACCCGAGTTCTCTCAAGCGCCTCGGTATTCTCTACCTGACCACCTGTGTCGGTTTAGAGTACGATTCTTTACAATCTGTAAGCTTAGAGGATTTTCCTGGAAGCATGGCATCAATGACTTCACTACCATAGCAGCTCGACATCATATCTCAGCGTAAAATAATCCGGATTTCCCTAAACTATTCGCCTACATATTTGAACCTGGACAACCGTCGCCAGGCACACCTAGCCTTCTCCGTCCCCCCATCGCAATTGCAAAAAGTACGGGAATATTAACCCGTTTACCATCGATTACGCCTATCGGCCTCACCTTAGGAGTCGACTTACCCTGCCCCGATTAACGTTGGACAGGAACCCTTAGTCTTCCGGCGTGAGGGTTTTTCACCCTCATTATCGTTACTCATGTCAGCATTCGCACTTCTGATACCTCCAACATGCCTTACGACATATCTTCAACAGCTTACAGAACGCTCCCCTACCCAATATAACCAGTTGGTTATATTGCCGCAGCTTCGGTTTGTAGCTTAGCCCCGTTATATCTTCCGCGCAGGCCGACTCGACTAGTGAGCTATTACGCTTTCTTTAAATGATGGCTGCTTCTAAGCCAACATCCTAGCTGTTTAAGCCTTCCCACATCGTTTCCCACTTAGCTACAAATTAGGGACCTTAGCTGGCGGTCTGGGTTGTTTCCCTTTCCACGATGGACGTTAGCACCCACCGTGTGTCTCCCGGACATTACTTACTGGTATTCGGAGTTTGCAAAGGGTTGGTAAGTCGGGATGACCCCCTAGCCTTAACAGTGCTCTACCCCCAGTAGTATTCATCCGAGGCGCTACCTAAATAGCTTTCGGGGAGAACCAGCTATCTCCAGGTTTGATTGGCCTTTCACCCCTAACCACAAGTCATCCGCTAATTTTTCAACATTAGTCGGTTCGGTCCTCCAGCTGATGTTATTCAACCTTCAACCTGCTCATGGCTAGATCACCTGGTTTCGGGTCTATATCCAGAGACTAAAATAGCCCAGTTAAGACTCGGTTTCCCTTCGGCTCCCTTATGCAGTTAACCTTGCCACTGAATATAAGTCGCTGACCCATTATACAAAAGGTACGCAGTCACACTGAATAACAGCGCTCCTACTGCTTGTATGTACACGGTTTCAGGTTCTATTTCACTCCCCTCACAGGGGTTCTTTTCACCTTTCCCTCACGGTACTAGTTCACTATCGGTCAGTCAGTAGTATTTAGCCTTGGAGGATGGTCCCCCCATATTCAAACAGGATATCACGTGTCCCGCCTTACTCGATTTCACTAATAATGTACTGTCGGTTACGGGGATATCACCCTGTATCACAGCACTTTCCAGAGCTTTCACCTAATACATTAATAGTTTAAGGGCTACTCCAATTTCGCTCGCCACTACTTTCGGAATCTCATATTGATTTCTACTCTTCGAGGTACTTAGATGTTTCAGTTCCCTCGATTTACTTCATAATGCTATATATTCACATTATGATATACACTTGCGTGTATAGGTTTCCCCATTCGGAAATCCCAGACTCAAGCGGATTTTACTTCCTTATCTAGGCTTATCGCAAGTTAATACGTCCTTCATCGCCCCTGACTGCCAAGGCATCCACCGTGTACACTTAATTACTTAACCATACAACCCTAAAAAGTTTTAATATAACAAATAATTTATCTTTCTATTAAATTAATGCCAGGATAACTTTATTATCCTAAATTAACTAACAGAATTATCTGTCTAGTTTTCTAAATTGTTAAAGAACAGGCTTTACTATATTTAATTGATTTTAATCGTTTAATCATTGGTGG
>NZ_JGVJ01000005.1:0-1872 GCF_000731785.2 Candidatus Photodesmus anomalopis | reverse complement strand
TTTAACTTTAAATTAATCTAATTAATTTGTGTGAGCACTCATTCAAACAATCCTGATATTTTAAGGAGGTGATCCAGCCCCAGGTTCCCCTAGGGCTACCTTGTTACGACTTCACCCCAGTCATGAACCACAAAGTGGTGAGCGTCCTCTCGAAAGTTAAACTACCCACTTCTTTTGCAACCCACTCCCATGGTGTGACGGGCGGTGTGTACAAGGCCCGGGAACGTATTCACCGTAGCGTGCTGATCTACGATTACTAGCGATTCCGACTTCATGGAGTCGAGTTGCAGACTCCAATCCGGACTACGATGTACTTTAGGGGATTAGCTTACCATTACTGGTTGGCAACCCTTTGTATACACCATTGTAGCACGTGTGTAGCCCTACTCGTAAGGGCCATGATGACTTGACGTCGTCCCCACCTTCCTCCGGTTTCTCACCGGCAGTCTCCTTGAAGTTCCCGACATTACTCGCTGGCAAACAAGGACAAGGGTTGCGCTCGTTGCGGGACTTAACCCAACATTTCACAACACGAGCTGACGACAGCCATGCAGCACCTGTCTCAAAGTTCCCGAAGGCACACCTGTATCTCTACTGGCTTCTTTGGATGTCAAAAGTAGGTAAGGTTCTTCGCGTTGCATCGAATTAAACCACATGCTCCACCGCTTGTGCGGGCCCCCGTCAATTCATTTGAGTTTTAATCTTGCGACCGTACTCCCCAGGCGGTCTACTTAACGCGTTAACTACGAAAGCTACAGCTCAAGGCCACAACCTCCAAGTAGACATCGTTTACGGCATGGACTACCAGGGTATCTAATCCTGTTTGCTCCCCACGCTTTCGCATCTGAGTGTCAGTATCTATCCAGGGGGTCGCCTTCGCCACTGGTATTCCTTCAGATCTCTACGCATTTCACCGCTACACCTGAAATTCCACCCCCCTCTATAGTACTCTAGTCTGACAGTTTTAAATGCAGTTCCGAGGTTAAGCCCCGGGCTTTCACATCTAACTTATCGAACCACCTACATGCGCTTTACGCCCAGTAATTCCGATTAACGCTCGCACCCTCCGTATTACCGCGGCTGCTGGCACGGAGTTAGCCGGTGCTTCTTGTGCAGTTAACGTCAAAATATACATGTATTAGATGCATATTCTTCCTCACTGCTGAAAGTGCTTTACAACCCTAAGGCCTTCTTCACACACGCGGCATGGCTGCATCAGGCTTGCGCCCATTGTGCAATATTCCCCACTGCTGCCTCCCGTAGGAGTCTGGACCGTGTCTCAGTTCCAGTGTGGCTGTTCATCCTCTCAGACCAGCTAGGGATCGTCGCCTTGGTAAGCCATTACCTTACCAACTAGCTAATCCCACCTAGGCGTATCCAATAGCGCAAGGCCTATAAAAGGTCCCCTGCTTTTCTCCAAAGAGTTTATGCGGTATTAGCCATCGTTTCCAATGGTTATCCCCCTCTACTGGGCAACTTCCTAGGCATTACTCACCCGTCCGCCGCTCGACAACCAATTATCCTTTTAAAAAAAGAATAGCTGTTGTTTCCGCTCGACTTGCATGTGTTAGGCCTGCCGCCAGCGTTCAATCTGAGCCATGATCAAACTCTTCAATTAAAGCTTTTGTTATCAAGGTAATTGCTTAATGAATACTCAATACATCAAAAAAATGTAACCCAACATTAGTTCCTATCAATTAAATAAATATCGATCGTTCCCTTTGTTGTTCACTAAACAAGCCTTTAAGACTGTTATCAAATAAGTGCTCACACAGATTAATAGATTTAATGTTATTAAAGAGCTTGCTTTCTTCTTTTACTAGAAAGAATCAAACATTCTAGCTAGATCCAACTCTGTGTCAAATACTTTTT
>NZ_JGVJ01000004.1:0-4230 GCF_000731785.2 Candidatus Photodesmus anomalopis | reverse complement strand
TCACGCCGGGGGTCGCGGGTTCGAATCCCGTCCACTCCGCCAAAAATTACTTTTTTCTCCATAAGGTGCTATTAATGTAGGGGTGTAGCTCCAATTGGCAGAGCAGCGGATTCCAAATCCGCTTGTTGGGAGTTCGATTCTCTCCACCCCTGCCATGCTATAATTAATTGCTTTAATATTGAAAAAAAATACTTCCAAAATTGTTAGTTTGATTAATTGTTTAGTTATCTTAAAAGTAATATCAACATGCGCTATATTTTTTTTTTCATTATCAACTTTTCTCTTTGGTTGTTTATTTCCTTCAGTGTTTAATTTTAATGTAACTCAATATACTACTGGTGAGTTAGTTCAAAATGGTTTGAGTTTTTATTGGTATACTAAAAAGTCTTCAAAATTAAAATCAGGAGCTGATTATTTAGATTTTGGTAATAATACTTGGTATAAAACTGACTATCTTTGGACTGATGGAGTACTTAGGGAATTAATTCGTAAAGGTGAAAAATTAAAAGCCACTCAGGAATTAGTACCTTATTATATTCACCTTCGTTTTAATCAGAAGGGGAGTGCCGTATATCAGCATTATCGTTTAGATCAAAAAATTTTTCCATTGACTCAAAAAGAATTATTTTCCTACCAAAAAAAAGCAAATGCGATGTTAAATAAAGTTGAAAGAAAAGCTAAAGAGGGTTTGCAGTTAATTCAAGGTTTTTGGGATGGAGCTGTATTTCATACTTGCTCAGGTAAACAGTATAATAAAATTGAATTTGCAGGGTTAGAAAATTTTTCTTTCGGAACAGCATCTGAAAATATATACGCTGTTTTTTTAGGTAAAGTAATTTATAATAGAATGATTATAAAAGATCTGCTGATGCTAATAGATAAGGAACTACAACCCGAAAAAATATGTATTAAAAGACCAGCCTATATTAGTTTAATAGATGATTGATTTTTATTGTTTAATAGATTGCTTTTCAATAAATTTATGTAAAGCAGAAAAAATATTTTTATCAAGCGATCTAGCTAGAATACGAAGCTTATAGTACATTGTATCAATATCGTTAGCAGAAACATTTATATGTCCCATTTTTCGAGAAGGTTGTTTCTTTTTTCCATACCAATGTATATGACAAGTATCTAAAGCCAGTATTTCATCAGGTAAAGAATCTATACCTAGTATATTAATCATTGATGTAAAACGAAGCAATTTAGTACTTCCTAAAGGCATTCCGCATACTGCACGTAAATGGTTTTCAAATTGACAAGTTTCTGTTCCTTGTTGAGTCCAATGTCCAGAATTATGTACTCTTGGAGCAATTTCATTAACTAACAACTGGCCATTAAATTCAAAAAATTCAATAGTTAAAACTCCCACGTATTGTAGTTTATTTGTAATGCTAATAAATATTTTTTTAGCTTGTTGTTGAAGTTCTAAATTGTTAATTGAAATTGACAAATTTAATATGCCGTTGGTATGTATATTTTCTGTTAAAGGATAAATCACACTAGTACCATCTTTTCCTCTTGCACCAATTAAAGATAGTTCTCGTTCAAAAGAAATGAGCTTTTCTGCAATGATAGATTGCTTATTTTCTGATGATATCCTAATACATTTTTCTAACATGTTCCAAGTAGCATTAATATCATCTGCTTTTTTTAAATACCACTGACCTTTTCCATTGTATCCACCTAAGGCCGTTTTTAATACCATAGGAAATCCAATTTGTTTAATTGCGTTTTTTAAGTCATTTTTTTTATTAATAATATTATAATTAAGATTATTAATGTTAAGCTTATTTAGCAAAGTTTTTTCAATACGACGATCTTTTCCAACTTTAATCATATGCATATTTGGTAGGAATTTTCCGCTCTTTTCACAAAGGTTTAAAACTTCATAAGAAATATTTTCAATTTCAGCAGTAATTACATCAGTTTGTTTTATAGCCTCAATCAAGCTAGAATATACGGGTGTTTGAGTCAATGGATGAATTACACTTTGAGTATGCAAATCAAATGCTGAAATTTTCATATTAAAAGGTCCGCCTGCTAAAGACAACATACGTGAAAGTTGCCCTGCTCCTATTATTAAAACACGCATATAATTATTAATCCTTTGTTGGGTCTTGATTTAATAGTACATTTTCAGTTTGTTTTTTACGAAATAATTGAATTTTATTCATGATCTGTTCATTAAATGTGCCTATAATTTGTGCTGCAAAAATTCCAGCATTCATTGCTCCTGCTTCTCCAATAGCCATTGTACCAACTGCAATCCCTTTTGGCATTTGTACGATGGAAAGTAAAGAGTCAAGACCTTTTAGTGCATTGGATTGAATTGGTACTCCAATTACAGGAAGACTTGTAAATGCTGCTATCATTCCTGGAAGATGCGCTGCATAACCAGCTGCTGCAATAATTACTTTGATTCCTCGTTCTTTAGCAGTATTTGCGTAGTCAGCTAAAAATTGTGGTGTTCTATGTGCAGATATGATTCGCATTTCATGTTTAATATGAAATTGCTTAAGTATATCTACTGATAATTTAATCGTCGGCCAGTCAGATTTAGAACCCATAATAACACTAACTTTCATTTATAAATTCCTTTAAATTAATTACCAGTACTAATATTAACTAGTTTAGTGTATTATATGATATGAAAAGAAGAATAGGAAAACATTTATGCATATTCTTTGTTTCTAGAAAAAACATCAGTACATAGATTATAGAAATAAGTATTTTATTATTTATAAATCAATTAGTTTTCATATATTAGAAATCCTTATGAGTAATTTAAACCTATTATTAAAAGGTCTAAAAAAAGGAAAGATTGTAGCATATCCAACTGAAAGCGTATTTGGGATAGGATGCGATCCCGATAATCTTCAAGCTATTCAAAAATTGCTTTGGTTAAAGCAACGTCCAATTAGCAAAGGATTAATTTTAGTAGCAAGTTCCTATCAACAATTGTTACCTTATATAGATGAAACTCAATTGACTCAAGCTCAACTTAAAAAGATACATGCAACTTGGCCAGGTCCTATTACATGGACTATGCCATCGAGTTCTTTAGTTTCTAATTTATTATCTGGTCAATTTAATTCGATTGCAGTAAGGGTTAGTAATCATCCAACAGTAAAAAAGATATGTTGTAAATTTGGTAAACCATTAATTTCAACAAGTGCCAATTTAACAGGGCAAAAACCGTGCATAAAAAGTGTTGATATCAAAAAGCAATTTGGTAAAAAAATATTTACTATATTAGATGAAGAAACTGGCAATCAAGATAAACCAAGTAAAATTTTTGATGCAAAAACTTTTATGCAACTTAGATAAATTAATAAAAAATAGATACTTTTTTCATTAAGGTTAATCTATTTTGTTTTATTTAAATCCAATGAACTCTTTCAAACAACCTGATGCTTATGCAGTATTTGGTAATCCAATTAAACATAGTAAATCACCATTGATTCATAGTTTATTTATGAAGCAAACTAAAGAAGATATCATTTATACTGCTAATTTAGTCCCAATCAATAGTTTTTTTAAAGTCATACAGACTTTTTTTAAATTAGGAGGAAAAGGTTGTAATATCACTTTGCCTTTTAAAAAAAAAGCTTTCCAATTTTCAGATAAATTAACTAAACGTGCTCAATTTGCAGGTGCAGTAAACACATTAAAAAAACTTGATGACGGTAGAATATTAGGTGATAATACTGATGGTGAAGGATTAGTAAGAGATTTATTATCTCAGTCAGTTATTTTAAAAAAAGCAAATATACTATTGATTGGTGCTGGTGGAGCTGCACAGGGTGTTTTAAAGCCATTATTAGAACGAAATCCGATGCAAATTGTTATTGCTAATCGAACTTTAAGTAAGGCAGAACAATTAGCAAAAAAATTTCAATTATATGGTAATGTTTTGCCATATAATTTCAATAACCTTAATAATAGTTTTGATCTTGTCATTAACTCAACATCAGCAAGTTTAAAAGGAGAAATTCCAAAAATTTCTCCTAGAATATTTAATTCAAAAACAATAAGTTATGATATGAATTATCAAAATAGAATCAGTTGTTTTAATCAATGGGCTAAAATTAATAATGTAATTCATATATACGATGGTTTAGGAATGTTAGTAGAGCAAGCTGCTGAGAGTTTTCTATTTTGGAGAGGGATAAAGCCTCATACAAAGGCAGTAATTCAGAAGCTAAAAAACATATAATAGCTATTTTA
>NZ_JGVJ01000003.1:0-9358 GCF_000731785.2 Candidatus Photodesmus anomalopis | reverse complement strand
TATTAAAGAGCTTGCTTTCTTCTTTTACTAGAAAGAATCAAACATTCTAGCTAGATCCAACTCTGTGTCAAATACTTTTTTAAAATTTAATATGCAAATAAATTACTTTATTTAAAATAGCTATTATATGTTTTTTAATAATGTTTATAATTATAAGTATGACTTTAATTAAAAATCACTATATAATTAAATTCGTTCCATTAAATTTGCAGTGAATAAATGACTGCTTCGTGACTTCCTTGACATCTAAAATATATTTTTATTCAGATCTAACTAATGAAAAAACATAGTATAAAAACCTTTCAAGAAATAATTTTTATTCTTCAAAATTATTGGTCAAAAAATGGATGTACTATTATTCAACCATTAGATCTTGAAGTAGGTGCTGGCACTTCTCATCCTATGACATGCCTACGATCAATAGGGCCAGAGCCCATGTCAATCGCGTATGTTCAACCATCTCGTCGACCTAGTGATAGTCGCTATGCTCAAAATCCAAACCGTCTTCAACATTATTATCAGTTTCAAGTAGCCTTAAAACCATCCTTAAAAAACGTACAAGAACTGTATTTAGGTTCATTAGAAGTTCTTGGGATTAATTTAAAAATTCATGATATCCGTTTTGTAGAGGACAATTGGGAAAATCCAACTTTAGGTGCTTGGGGATTAGGATGGGAAGTCTGGCTTAATGGAATGGAAATAACTCAATTTACATATTTTCAACAAATTGGTGGACTTGATTGCAAACCAGTAACAGTTGAAATTACTTATGGTGTAGAAAGATTAGCTATGTTTATTCAACAAGTTAATTCAGTTTATGAGATTATTTGGAATATTGCACCCAATGATAGAATAATTACATATGGTGAACTTTTTCACCAAAATGAAGTTGAACAATCTATTTACAATTTTGAGCATACAAATATTCCATTTTTATTTAATTTTTTTAAACAGTGTGAAAAAGAATGCAATGAACTCATTACACTAAAAAGACCACTTCCAATACCAGCGTATGAACGTATTTTAAAAGCAGGACATGTATTCAATTTACTAGATGCACGTAAAGCAATCTCTGTTACTGAACGACAATGCTATATTCTTCGTATTGGTAAACTAACTAGGAAAGTTGCAGAAGTATACTATGAATTACGAGAAGCTTTAGGATTTCCATTATGCCATTTAAATAAAAGTAATAAACAATGAAAGAAAAAAATATAGCAAAAACCTTTTTAATTGAATTAGGAACTGAGGAATTACCATCATTAAAACTGCGTTCTTTAGGGGAATCTTTTTCCAATATTTTTGAAAAAGAATTGAAGAAGGAAGGAATAACATATAAAAGAATTAAATGGTATGCTACACCGCGTCGTCTTGCATTGAAAGTAACAAATTTATTAGAAATTCAACCTACAAGAGTAGTAAACAAACGAGGCCCTTCTATTTCTGTTGCATTTGATACTAATGGTAAAGCAACTCAATCTGCTTTGAGTTGGGCTAAAAGTAATAATATTCAATTAGAAGAAGCTAACCACCTAGTTACAAAAAAAGGTAAGTGGTTAGTGTTAAAAAAAGAAATAGAAGGTAAAAATATTCAAGAATTAATTATACCATTGATTAAAAGAAGTATCATTAATTTATCAAAAGATAAGACCATGCGTTGGGGAAACTCTAATATTCGTTTTATACGACCTATAAAAACCCTAACAATTCTACTTAATGATGAACTTATTCATGGAGAAATTTTAGGTGTTTCATCTAGCCGTACTATTCATGGCCATCGTTTTATTGGTAAACATAAGCTGTCTATACAATCTGCAAATCAATATCCGAAAATCTTAAAAGAACAAGGTAAAGTAATTGCTGATTTTCAAGAACGCAAAGAAAAAATTCTATTGTATGCTAACAAGGCTGCAGAAAAAATTGGAGGTGTTCTGGATTTAGATGATACTTTACTAGAAGAAATTACTTCTCTTGTTGAATGGCCTGTAATTTTAATAGGAAAGTTCAAAACACAATTCTTAAAAATCCCCTTAGATGCTTTGGTCTATACTATGAAAACTCACCAAAAATGCTTGCCTGTCTATGAAAACAAGAGGAAAAAACAACTATTACCAAACTTTATATTTGTTGCTAATATTGAATCTAAAGATCCTAATCAAATAATAAACGGTAACGAGAAAGTAATTCATTCTCGTCTTTCCGATGCTAAGTTTTTCTTTATAAAAGATCGCAAACGTAAACTCATTGAATATCTTCCAGAATTAGATAAGGCTATCTTCCAAAAACAACTTGGAACACTTAAAGAAAAAACAGAACGAATAGTAGAACTTTCTACTTATATTGCAAAAAAAAATACTGCTAATATTAAAAATACCAAGCGTGCAGCGCTTCTAAGTAAGTGTGACTTAATGACATCTATGGTATTCGAATTTAGTGAAATGCAAGGTATAATTGGCATGCATTATGCAAGTTACGATGGTGAAGAAAAAGAAGTAGCTATAGCATTATATGAACAATACAGACCAAGATTTTCCGGTGATTTATTACCAAGCCGAGGCATTGCTTCATCACTTGCTCTTGCAGATAAACTGGATACTATAGTAGGAATTTTTGGAATTAATCAAATCCCTAAAAAAGGTGGAGATCCTTTTGCACTGCGACGTTTATCATTAGGAGTGCTTCGTATTATTATAGAAAATAGTTATGATTTTGATTTAGCTGATCTCATTACGAAATCTAAAGAATTATTTAAAAATAAATTAACGAATAATAGTGTAGAAATCCATGTAATTGAATTTATTTTAGCTCGTCTTCATGCATGGTATAAAGATTCCGGTTTTGATCTACATATAATCCAATCTGTATTAGCAACAAAATCCACTAAATTAATAGATGTTGATGAACGAATAAAAGCAATATCAAATTTCATTGAATTAGAAAAAGGCAAATCATTTATCGCTGTAACTAAACGTGTAACTAACATATTGGTGAAGTGTAACTTCACATTAAAAGAAGAAATTAATCCAATCCTTCTTTGCAAAGATGAGGAAAAAATTCTATCTGATAAAATAAAGATATTAAAACAAGAATTAAATTCAAATTTTATATTAAATAAATACAGCAAAAAATTAGAAAAACTAGCTCAATTGACTCCAATAATTAATACTTTTTTTGATAAAGTAACTATCATAAGTAATGACAAAAGAATAAGACAGAATCGCTTAACAATATTAAAAAATATATCTAATTTATTCCAAGGAATAGCAGACTTTTCGATCTTGAAAGAGTAAAATTTTCTGAAAAACCCACCATGTCAATTAAGTAACTATCTAACTAATCTAAATAATTTAACTTCTATCATAGTACATGGCATTAATTAAATTACGGTTATCTAATATAGTCTGCTAGTTGATGAGAAATCTACATTATGCATATGTAGCATCCTTCTAAAAATATTACACCATAAGAATATAGATATTTAACCTATTGAATTTGATAAATAAATGATAGATTAAATTTTTTATTAAATATCTAAGTTAACTACTTTAAGGGCATTTTCTTCAATAAAATTACGACGAGGTTCCACTTGATCTCCCATTAAAGTAGTAAATAATAAATCAGCACTAATAGCATCTTCAATTCGTACTTGTATCATGTGACGTTTTTCTGGATCCATTGTAGTTTCCCAAAGCTGATCTGGATTCATTTCACCTAACCCTTTATATCTCTGAAAACTTAAACCTCTGCGTGATTCTTTAAATAACCAATTTAATGCTTCGATGAAAGTTGTTACAGGTTTTATACATTCACCTCGCTGAATATATGCACCCTCTTGTAATAGACTACGAAATTCTTTTGATAAAGAAACTAATTTTACATATTCCTTTGAATTTATCAGTTCAATACCTAATACATATTTATCCATCACACCATAAGTAAAAACAGATATTTTCGGAAAATATAATAAAGTGCTAGGATCCCTTTCAATTTCACAAAAATATTTTCTAATACTGGTGCTTTTAATATCTAACTCTTTAACAAGCTGTGTAATCCATTTTTTTATTAATATCAAGTTGCTGCATTGTTTTTCTGTTAAACAGGGAACATTAATTAAACCTTGAACCAAATCTTTTGGGTAATAACGACTTATACGATTTACTAATTTCATACATGTATTATACTTGTTCACAAGCGTTTCTAATATTTTCCCGGTCAAAGCTGGCGATTTACTACTTATAAACAGTGAAGCCTTATCTAGCGCAAGTGAAACTTGATATTTCTCCATTGCAGCTTCATCTTTAATATATTGCTCATTCCTACCATTTTTTACTTTATAAAGTGGAGGTTGAGCAATATAAATATAACCACGTTCAATTAATTCGGGCATTTGCCGATAAAAAAAAGTCAATAATAAAGTGCGTATATGAGAACCATCGACATCAGCATCAGTCATAATAATGATGTGTTGATAACGCAACTTACTTAAGTTGTACTCATCTCGACCGATGCCACAACCTAATGCTGTAATTAAAGTTGCTACCTCTTGAGAAGAAAGCATCTTATCAAACCGAGCTTTTTCAACATTAAGAATCTTACCTTTTAATGGTAGAATAGCTTGATTTTTTCTATTACGTCCTTGCTTAGCACTTCCTCCTGCAGAATCTCCTTCTACGATATATAATTCAGAGAATTTAGGATCTCTTTCCTGACAATCTGCTAATTTTCCTGGCAAACCTGCCAATTCTAAAGCACCCTTCCGACGCGTCATCTCACGAGCTTTACGAGCAGCTTCACGAGCACGGGCTGCATCAATGATTTTTGAACAAATCACCTTAGATTCTATAGGATTTTCTACTAAAAATTCAGATAATTTTTCTCCCATTATTGATTCAACTGCAGACTTTACTTCAGATGAAACGAGTTTATCTTTAGTTTGACTAGAAAATTTAGGATCTGGAACTTTTACTGAAACAATAGCTGCAAGACCTTCACGAATATCATCCCCTAAAGTAACAGTTTTAGATTTTTTAGATAAACCGTTTTTGTCCATAAATACATTTAAAGTACGAGTTAGTGCAGATCTAAAGCCCGCAAGATGAGTACCACCATCACTTTGAGGGATATTATTTGTAAAACAATAAATATTTTCTTGAAAACCATCGTTCCATTGCATAGCTACTTCAACAACAATCCCATCCTCGCGTTCATGAAAGAAATAAAAAATCTTAGGAATTATATTTTTTTTGTTGTGATTTAAATGTGCAACAAAGGCTTGAATACCTCCATCAAATTTAAAATGATCATATTTATCTTCCTCTCGTTCATCAAGCAATTGAATAGAAATTCCAGAATTAAGAAATGATAATTCTCTCAAACGCTTTGCTAGGATATCGTAATGAAATGTAAGATTAGAAAAAATTTTTTCACTTGGCCAAAATCTAATTTCCGTACCAGTTTTTTCTGTAAAGCCAATTTGATTTAATGGTAACTGGGATTTACCATTGTGATAGACTTGGTTATATGTTTTCCCATCACGATGAATAGTTAAAACTACTTTTTTTGATAAAGCATTTACAACTGACACCCCAACTCCATGTAAGCCTCCAGAAACCTTATATGAATTATCATCGAACTTGCCACCAGCATGAAGAACTGTCATAATAACTTCTGCAGCTGAAACTTTTTCTTCCGCATGCATTTCAGTAGGTATGCCTCGACCATCATCTTGTACTGATACTGAATCATCATCGTAAAGAGTTACAATAATTTCATTGCAATAACCTGCTAATGCTTCATCAATTGAATTATCAACTACTTCAAAAACCATATGATGCAAACCAGTACCATCATCTGTATCACCTATATACATACCGGGACGTTTGCGTACTGCATCTAATCCTTTTAGGATCTTGATACTAGAGGAATCATATTTTTCAGACATTAATTTTTTCTCTTACGTTCTGTTATCACACCATGTTTCACATGAAACACTTTTCCGTTTTTATTGTATCTCTTGCTAATATCTCTCTCGTTAATTAAACTTATAAAAATTTGAGAATCTATTGTACTTAAACAATTAGAAAGTCGATTTTGAGAATTATTATCTAATTCAGAAGCAAAATCATCAATTAGATAAATACATTGATTCGTTGTAGTTTTTTTTAAATGCTGTCCCTGAGCAACTCTTAATGCACAAACCATTAATTTTAATTGACCTCGAGATAAGATTCTATCTACAGGCACTCCATCAATATAACTTTTAAAATCTGCTTTGTTTGGACCACATAAAGTATAACCTAATGTTTTTTCACGAACAAAGTTTTTTTCTAGAATACTTTGATATAAAAAATCCTTATTCCAACCAGAATAATATTCAAATTCAATATTCACTTCAGGCAGAAGAATACTAAGAATATCTTGAAGCATAAATTGGATGCTTTTGACATACTGACCTCGCCATGTATTAATGCTTTCTGCTAAGATTATTAGTTCCCTATCCCAAGGGATTAACGATTGATAATTTGAAACTTTTTTTAACAATGCATTACGCTGCTTAATCAAACGCTTAAAACGTCCCCAAACATTATAAAACTCTGGCTTTGTATAAAATAACCCCCAATCGATAAATGCACGACGAAACTTTGGAGCACCAAGAAGCAATTCTACACTTTCAGGATGAATCAACTGTAAAGGCAATATTTTTGCAAGTTGTGAAATTTTTTGTCCAGACTTACCTTTTATTTTAACTATTTTAGTTCCATTATGCTTCTTATTAATACCAATAGGTAATTCTAGTTTAGAAGAATTTACATATACACCATGAATAAATAATTCATTATATTCATTATGAATAACCTGATTAATTAAATCTGGCTTAAAAGAACGACCAAGACCTAAAAAGTAGACTGCCTCAATAAGATTGGTTTTACCACTTCCATTAGGACCAATAAAAAAATTAAAACCTGTTGCTAATTGAATAGTACAAGTCCTAATATTACGAAATTGATGCAAACTTAAACGAATTAATGACATTTTATATTTTTATAATTATAAACGAATTGGCATCACAACATACATAGCATTACTATTTTCAGCATTTTCAATTAATATACTTGAATTAGAATCCGACATCGATAGACGAACTTTTTTGCACCTTAATGTACTAAGAACATCTAATATATACTTTACATTAAAAGCAATTTCTAAATCTTCACCACTATAAGAAACATCTATAATTTCCTCCGCTTTTTCTTGCTCTACATTACTTGTTGTAATACGCATTTCATCATTTGATAAATTAATTCGAACAGAACGAATTTTTTCGTTAGAAAGAACACCGACTCTAGAAAAAGCTTGATATAAATCATCACATGATGCTTGAAGTACTTTATTAATATTTTCTGGAAATACTAATCGATAATCTGGAAAACAACCATCAACTAATTTAGAGGTTAATATAAAATTCTCTACTTCAATACGCAAAATTGAATCACTAATTTTTAGTAATACAGGATCCATTGAAATATCAAGTAACTTCAGTAATTCTTGTACACTTTTTCTAGGAAGAATAATCTTTGTTGAAGGGAAAGAAGAAATTAACTGAGTTTTAGAAATAGCCATACGATGTCCATCGGTAGCTATCGTTCGCAGTATACTACCTTCAATTTCAAACAACATTCCATTGAGATAATAGCGAATATCTTGATTAGCCATCGAAAAATGAGTTTTTTTCACTAAATTACGTAACTCACTTTGAGCAAGAGATACTACAACATTAGCTTTTAATGCATTAATATTTGGAAAATTATTAGGTGGGGATGTTGAAAGAAAAAATACACCACGTCCAGAATAAACTTTCACTTGTTTTTTTTCCAATGTAAGAGTAATCATTGCTGTCGAAGAAAAACTACGACAAATATCTAGAAATTTCCTTGCTGGAATAGTTACTGAACCTTCTCTAATATCGTTATCTAATAAGATTACACGACTTATTAATTCGACTTCAAGATTAGTTGTAATAATCCATAAAATATTATCCACTACCTTAATTAACAAATGCCCAAGAATAGGCAATGAAGGACGACTTCCAAATACACCAAACACCTGTTGTAATGACTTAACTAGATGATTACTCTGGATAGAAAATTTCATTATGCATTATTCTTAATAAAAAAACTTTTTTCTTAACTGATATATACTTACCATCGACTACTTAAACCAGTTCAAGAAGAAAGAGTACGAATTAAATTTGAATAGTCTTCTTTTATATTATAACTTTCTTCACGTAATTGCTGTACCTTACGACAAGCATGCAATACTGTTGTATGATCACGTCCGCCAAAAGCATCTCCAATTTCAGGCAAACTATGATTTGTAAGTTCCTTAGCTAATGCCATAGCTAACTGACGAGGTCGAGCAACAGAACGAGAACGACGTTTAGAAAGTAGATCAGCAACTTTTATTTTATAGTACTCAGCAACTGTCTTTTGAATATTATCAATAGTAACTAATTTTTCTTGAAGCGCTAATAAATCTCGAAGTGCATCTCGAACAAAGTCAATAGTTATAGATTTACCTGTGAAATTAGAATTAGCAATAACACGATTTAATGCCCCTTCCAATTCACGAACATTTGAACGAAGACGCTTAGCAATAAAAAAAGCCACCTCATCTGCTAAATAAACATTATGATATTCTGCTTTTTTCATTAGAATAGCAACACGGGTTTCTAATTCTGGTGGCTCTATAGCTACTGTTAATCCCCAGCCAAAACGAGACTTTAAGCGATCTTCTACACCATTAATCTCTTTTGGATAACGATCAGAAGTTAAAATAATTTGCTGATTACCCTCTAATAAAGCATTGAATGTATGAAAAAATTCTTCTTGAGAACGTTCTTTATTAGCAAAAAATTGAATATCATCAATAAGTAAGGCATCAACACTACGATAATAACGTTTAAATTCTTCAATTGCATTATTTTGTAGTGCTTTCACCATATCTTGCACAAATCGTTCAGAATGCATATATACGACTGTTGCACTTGGTCTATTATCTACAATAGAATTACCTACTGCATGCAATAAATGCGTTTTTCCTAAACCCGTTCCACCATATAAAAATAAAGGATTATAGGCTGCACCAGGATTATCTGAAACTTGACGCGCTGCGGCTAAACCTAATTGATTCGATTTTCCTTCAACAAAATTGTTAAACTTATGTTTTAAATTTACATTAGAACGATAAGTAATATCTATTATGTTTTCTACTTTTTTATCATCTAATGTTTTATTTAAACTTTTACAAGCCTCTAATTGAGCAGGTGCAGAAGACATTGCTGCAACATCGGCTGGGGTTT
>NZ_JGVJ01000002.1:0-36567 GCF_000731785.2 Candidatus Photodesmus anomalopis | reverse complement strand
AATGGTAGTGTGGGGTTTCCCCATGTGAGAGTAGGACATTGCCAGGCTTATAATTTTGGAGGGAGTGGTAGTTCAGCTGGAATGTAATATCCGATTTTTTTGACCTTTCGTGTTGTCTTTACCGTGGAGAGATGGCTGAGTGGTTTAAAGCACCGGTCTTGAAAACCGGCATACGTTAAAACGTATCTAGGGTTCAAATCCCTATCTCTCCGCCATTTTTTTAAAAAAGTAAATTAGTGAATACAGGAAGTCGCTTTTTTTAACCATTTTTTTGTTTTTCCTGTTACTAAAGGAGAAATTTTTTTCCAAACTTTTTTGTGATATTTATTTAACCATTTTTTTTCTTTTTGAGATAAAAGATTGATATTAATGTTTTTTTTATCGATAGGACATAGTGTTAAAGATTCAAATGCTAGGATTGAAAAATCCCCCTTAGTTTTTATTTCAATGATAAGTTCTAAATTTTCAATGCGAATACCAAAAGATGGACAATAATATCCTGGTTCATTAGAAATTACCATCCCTTTGCATAAGGCTACGTTATTTGCTGTTTTAGAAATCTTTTGTGGTCCTTCATGTACATTAAGAAAATGACCAACACCATGACCAGTACTGTGATCATAATCATATCCTTCCCTCCAAAGATGTTGCCTGGCTAAGACATCTATTTGGTATCCGTAAGTTCCTTTAGGAAATCTAGCAGTAGCAATCCCTATATGCCCTTTTAAAACTAAAGTAAATTGATTAATCATTTTTTTTGTAGGATTACCGATGGAAATTGTTCGGGTAATATCTGTAGTTCCATCTAAATATTGTCCGCCTGAATCAATTAAATATAATGTATTATTTCTTAATTTTTTTGGTCTTATGTTATTTTTATAGTTATAATGACATATCGAAGAATTGCTACCAGTAGCTGAAATAGTATTAAAACTTAGATCTTTTAAAGAAGGATCCATTTCTCTAATAGAGAGCAATTTTTTAGCAAGTATCTCTTCATCATGAAAATTACCTGATGAAATCTCAAAATCTAACCATGAAAGAAATTTAACCATTGCTACTCCATCTCTAATATGACAAGCTTTGATTCCTGTTATTTCAGATTTATTTTTAATAGATTTTTCTATTAAGCATGGATCTGGTTTTTTGATTATCTTTGTATTGACCTTTTGTAGTATAATTTTAAACCATGCATTACTTTTTTCAGGATCAATTATAATTCTTTTTCCTGAAAGCATTTTAAGATGTTTTTCTAATAATTTATAGTGATATATGGTTACACCATCGCCTACATGTTTTTTAAAATTTTTAGGTATTTTTCTTGGATTTAAAAATAATTCTACATTACCATTATTATGTAAAATTACTTGCGAAAGAAGGACGGGTAATCTAGGTATATCTAGAGCACGAATGTTTAATAGCCAACATATTGAATCAAGTGAAGTTATAATCAAGCTATCAGCATTTAGTTTTTTAATGGCTTGAGCAATTTTATTACGCTTATTTTTGCTTGATTTTCCAGTTAATTTAATGCTCATTAATAAGATATTAGAAAGAATTATCTTTGGTCTTTCCTTCCATAGTTCATCAATGGGATTATTTATTAAATGAATTAACTTATATGTATTTGCTAGTTTATTTCTTATAGAATCCATCCATAAGATGTTATGCATACGTGGATCGAACGTTATCTTTGAATTTTTAGAAAGATTTTGTAGCAACCAATTTGCTTCAGCTTCAGCTTCCTGAATGAGGTAATGGACTTTAAAAAGCTTACAAGAAACTTCTTTAATTGCCTGAATTATATACCGACCATCAACAAAAATAACTGCTTTATCATATGTTATGATTGCTACTCCTGCAGAACCAGTAAAATTAGTTAACCAACGTAGTCTTTCATTATGTGTTGGAAGGCATTCAGAAAGATATTCGTCTTCATGAGGAACAATAATTGCGTCATAATTATTTGTTTTCAACCAAGTTCTAATAGCAATAATGCGATCTAAAATTGTTTTTAACATCTCTTACTAATGTAATTTAAATAATTTAATAACCAATGAATTGTTTGATATAATAATATGAATTAAAAATATATAATATGTATTTGTTCTAAAAAAAATAATCAATTGATGATAAAATTCAGTATGTCTAGTATATTTTTATATGATATACAATCTAATTAGAAAAATTTTGCTTTCTATACATGATATTTTTTATCAATGATTAATTGATAGAGATATAGACTTTAAATTACTTGGAAATTTAAGAAAAAAAATGAGTGAAACTAACATGTTCAATCAGATAAAAATAGAAAAAATAGTAAAGCAAATTCATGATGTTATGCCAACTTCACTAAAAGAATTAACTACAGATTTAGATCAAAAAATTTATCAGATTATACAGTCTAAGTTAAATAAGTTATCTGTAGTAAGTAGAGAAGAATTTGATATACAAAGTCAAGCGTTATTCTGTGCTAGAAAAAAACTTACAGAAATGGAAAAAAAACTCCTTGAGTTAGAATCTAAATTATCTAAAAAAACTAATTAAATTATTATTATTTCAATAAATGCTAATTAAAGTAGTGTATATTTTTTCAAAATAGTTAGTTTAGAAAAAAACGAAGTATTTTAAAATATATCTAAATAACTCGAGAGAATTGTTTTTTACGAGTCTTATTTTGTAAATACTTATCAAAACACATGCAAATATTTCGAATTAATAAGCGTCCACGCTCGGTTACTTGAATTTTTTCATAATCAATTTCTACTAAACCATCATTAATGAAGGGTTTTAATAATTCTAATTCTTTCTTGAGATATTTATGAAAGGTAATTTTGAATTTAGATTCAATTAAAAGTTTATTAAGTGTTAAATTACATATAAGCTGCTTAATAATTTCACCACGTAGTAAGTCATCTTCATTAAGCACAATTCCTCTCCATAATGCATGGTTAACATGTTTTACTTGTATATAGTATTTATCAAGTTCCTTTTGATTTTGCATATATGTATTTCCGATCATTGAAATAGCTGACATTCCAAATCCAATAATTTCACAATTATTACTTTGAGTTGTGTATCCCTGAAAACTACGATGTAAAGTACCGTTACGTTGAGCTATAGCTAATTCATCATTTGATTGAGCAAAGTGATCCATACCAATGAATTGATAGTGTTCTTTGGTTAAAGTAAAGATAGTATCTTGAAGGATAGAGATTTTTTCATCTATTAATGGCAAATCATTATTTTTTATTTTACATTGTGAAGCAAATAATTCTGGTATATGAGCATAGTTAAATATAGAAAGGCGATCAGGTTTTATATTAAGTACTTGAGATAGTGTATTTGAGAATGATTTTCTTGTTTGTTTTGGTAAACCATAAATTAAATCTAAATTGATTGAACGGAAACCGAGTTTTTTAGCATATTTTACTAGTTTAATGATAAAAGTGTTATTTTGTTCTCTATTTATTAGTTTTTGTACTTCTTTATTAAAATCTTGTACACCAATACTTAAACGGTTGAAGCCTTCATTATGTAAATGATTAAGAAGGTGTAGTTCAATTTCTCTTGGATCAAGTTCAATGCTAATTTCCGTTGTTTTTTCAAATTTGAAATTTTCTCTTAAAATTGTCATTAACCAACTAATTTGTTGACTTGATAAAAACGTTGGTGTACCACCTCCAAAGTGAAGCTGAGTTACTTTTCGTTTTTTTAACAACAAAGAGCGCTCTCGAATTTCAGTTTCGAGAATATTAAGATATGGAACTGCTTTACTAGATTGACGAGTAATAATTTTATTACAGCCGCAGTAATAACAAAGTTTTTTACAAAAAGGGATATGTATATATATAGAAAGAGGATATTGAGGATATTTAGCACATGCTATACTATAATCAGTTAAGGTGAAGTCCTCATGAAACTCTAATGCTGTTGGATAGGAAGTGTATCGAGGTCCGGAGCAATTGTATTTCTCTAGAATATTTCTATCCCATAGAACTTGATAGTTGGATACTTTTTTTAACATAAACCGTTTTCCTATTCTATAGAACGTATTATATTGCTATATAATTTTATAAATAAAAATTGAGTATTAAGCATAAGTTATGCATAAATTCAATTGCTTTATATTTTTTAATGTAGTCCACCAAGATACTTAGATAATATCTCGATCTCTTCATCGGTTAATATTTTTGCTATATCATTCATCATAACATTATTTTTTCTAGAACCATCACGAAACTTTTCTAGTTGAATTTTGATATATTCGGCGTTTTGTCCAGAAATTTTTGGGAAACCAGCAAGTTTAATACCATTTCCTCTAGGTCCATGACATGCTATACAAGCTACTAATTTTCGTTTCATATTACCAAATGTATATATTTTTTTCCCGGAATCTACTACAGACAATGGTGTAGTAGATTCTGAAATTGGAAGTGAAGAGTAATAAGCAGCTAAGTCTTTTATATCTTCATCATTTAATGTTCGCATCATTTCTTCCATAACTGGGTCAAAGCGACCTTCTTTACCAGAGCTTAAAGTACTTAGTTTATAGTCTTTTAATTGCTTTTCTATATATTTAAAATTTTGCCCAGCTAAGTTTGGATGAATAGCTAATTGACTATTACCATCCGATCCATGGCAAGTAGAACATATGAGTGATTTTGATTTTCCAGCTTCAATGTTTCCTTTTGTCCATGTATCGAAGCTTATTAAAAGAGTTAGAATGAGGGATAATTTTTTCATAGTATTCCATTGCAATTTCTAATTGATAATAATGTATCTATGTTCTTATAATTTGTAAAACCAATCAATCAACTAAATAAAGTCAATCTGGAGCTTTAAATGAGAAAAAAAAATTATTACCAAAATACCCATTTTATTAGTAGTTTACCTACTATATCTCATTTACCTAAAGATCAAGGTATAGAAGTGGCCTTTGTAGGACATTCAAATTCAGGAAAATCTAGCTCATTAAATACTTTGACCAATAAAAAAAGCTTGGCTAGAGTAAGTAAAACTCCAGGGAGTACACAGTTTATCAATCTATTTAAAGTATATGAAGGATTTTATATCGTTGACTGGCCTGGGTATGGTTTTGCAAAAGTTCCTATAAAAATAAAAAGGAAATGGATGTTTTTTTTAAAAGAGTACTTCAAAAATCGTAGCTCTTTAAAGGGCGTGATTGTTGTCATGGATATTCGTCATCCTATGAAAATGTTAGATAGAGAAATTATTTTATTAGCAATAAAAAATATGATTCCAGTGCAAATACTCCTAAATAAATCTGATAAACTAAAAACTAGTGAATCTAAGTTTACTTTGTTTCAGGTAAAGAAAACTATAGAAACATTTAGCAATTATGTAAAAGTTGATCTGTTTTCTTCGAAAGGTATTGGGGTTAATGTCTTACGTGATACATTAGATTTTTGGTTTACTTCTAATTTATAAAAAGTTTTTAACTAGTTGTTTAGATAAAAAACTAATGTGCTTGATCCCAATCATCGCCATATTTTGCCTTTGTTAGTAGTGGAATATTTAATTTTGCTGCTGATTCCATCAGTTTTTGTATTTTATTTTTGGCTGTCTCTAAAATTGATTTATGAACTTCAAATACTAATTCATCATGAACTTGCATTAATAATTCTACATTATCATTAGCTTTAAACTCAATCCATTCACTAACAAGTAACATTGCTTTTTTAATAATATCAGCAGCTGTCCCTTGAATGGGTGCATTGATGGCTGAACGTTCAGCTGCTTTTTGACGGATTTTATTTTTAGACTTGATTTCAGGTAAATATATTCGACGTTTAAAAAGTGTTTCAACGAATCCTTGTTTATAGGCAATCTTACGAAGATTTTCCATATATAGGAATATACCTGAGTAACGTTTAAAATATCTATTTATGTATTGTTGAGCTTCATATTGAGAAATATTTAGCTGTTTAGCTAAACCAAAAGCACTAATTCCATAAATAAGACCAAAATTAATAGCTTTAGCACGATAACGTTGTTCATTAGAAATTTTTTTAGCATTTACAGATAAAATTTCAGCCGCCGTTGCTATATGAATATCTTTTCCTTGTTGAAAAGCGTTTAATAAATTTTTATCACCTGATAAGTGAGCCATAATCCTTAACTCAATTTGTGAGTAATCCACTGAAAGAATTTTATAATTATCTTTAGCAATAAAAGCTTTTCGAATTCGCCTACCTAGCTTATTTCGAATTGGAATATTTTGTAAGTTTGGATCACTTGAGGATAAACGTCCTGTAGTTGTCATTACTTGATGATAGGAGGTATGAATACGACCAGTATTCATATTAATCATTTTGGGTAATTTTTCGATGTAGTTCGATTTGAGTTTTGTTAAATTTCGGTATTCTAGAATTAATTTAGGTAATGGATAATACAAAGCTAACTCTTGAAGAACTTCTTCGCTAGTTGATGGTTTTCCAGATGGAGTTTTTTTAATGATTGGAAAATTCATACTCTCAAATAAAATAGTTTGAAGTTGTTTAGTTGAATTTATATTAAATCTATTATTTGTTATCTTATATATTTTGAATTCTAATTCTTGCAGACGATTACTGATTTTATGAGAATGTAAGTTGAGAAGAGCATCATCAATTAAAACTCCAGTACGTTCCATTTTAAATAGTATAAAAATTAAAGGAATTTCAATATTTTTATAAATTAATTTGAGTTCAGAATCATGTTCGATTTTTTTAAAAATTTTATTATGTAATTGAAGTATTATATCTGCATATTTAGCTGAATAGGGTAATGTTTCTTCAAGTGTAATTTGATTAAATTTAAATTGTTGTTTCCCCTTTCTAGCGATCTTTTCAAGTGAAATACATTGACATTGATGTTCTAAAAAATCTACAGCTAAGCTAACTATATCATTTTTCCTAGAAGTGCTATTTAATATGTGGGAAGCTATCATAATATCATGTTGAATTCCTCTAAGCTGGATACCATATCGTGCTAATATATGAAGATCATATTTCAAGTTATATCCAACTTTACTTCGTGTTGGATCTTCTAAAAGTGGTTTAAGTTTACTAAGCACCCATTTATAGTTTAGTTGTTTTGGAGCATCCTGGTAGTCATGAGCAAAAGGAATATACATAGCAATTTTTTCTTCAATTGCAAATGAAATTCCAATCAAGTTAGCTAGCATATAATTGGAATGATTTGTTTTAGTATAAATAGAAAATATTTTTTTAGCTTTAAGTTTTTCAATCCATTGGATCAATTCTTGTTCTGCCAAGATTATTTTGTACTTATCATCTTTATTAATTGTTTCTAAATGAGAAGGTAATGATAAATTAGTTTTTTTCATTTGCTTAAATTAATTTCTGATATCTTCCAGTATTTCTTTAAGCCATGATTTGAAGGCTAACTGTTTGTATAGTTCAAGTAACATGCGTTTATTTGGTATTTTTTTAACAAGAGTTTGAGGTGTTTCATTTAACTTTACATCCAATTTTATAGTAGAAAGTGCATAAGATAATAAAGCAATTTCTTTGTGATTTTCTAGTTTTTTAGTTACAGATAAAGAGCCTCTGATGTTAAGTGATTTAACCTTATTTAGATTATTGAAAATATCATTTAAACTACCGATTTTTTTTAATAAAATAGTTGCGGTTTTATTACCAATACCAGGTACGCCTGGTATATTATCTGATCGATCTCCAGTTAGTGCTAGATAATCAATAATTAATTCTGGAGGTATACCAAACTTTTTAACTACACTTTCTCGATTCATAAACTCATTATTTGTTGTATTAATTAATGTAATATTATCATTAACTAATTGAGCCATATCTTTATCATTAGTATTGATTAAAACTGGTATATTAGATTTTGATGATTTTACAGCTAAAGTACCAATAACATCGTCTCCTTCAACTCCCGTAACAGAAATTAGAGGAATTCCCATTGCTTGAATAACATTCTTTAATGGCTCTATTTGGCAACATAGTTGTTCTGACATTGGTTGACGATTAGCTTTGTATTTTGGATACATTTTACTTCTGAAGCTTTGTCCTTCTGCATCAAATATTATTGCAATACGTTCAGATAAAAATTGACGCATAGTACTTCTCAACATATTAACAACACCATAGATAGCATTAGTCGGTATTTTCCCATTATTCATGGTGATAGGGTAGGCATAAAATGCACGATAAAGGTAAGAAGAACCATCAATCAAGATTAGTGGATTATCTGGAATATTTAACATGATCTAAATTGTATACTTAGTAATCGTGAGATTAATCAATGTCATTAATATAGAATAAGTGGATAACTTTGTTTATATTTTTTACCTACAATGGATTTACTTTAAAATTAAAAAATATAGAATCTTCATAACTATATGTTTATATAGTAGTTTTTAAAATCTTTTAAATTGTAAAAATGAATTTTAAAAGATTTTTACTTGTGGAAAAATCTTTTCCCAATATTAAAGTAAGCACTAATACAGCTGCTTGTAGACTAAGACGTCGCTGAGCAATAATCTCTAAAAGAACTAAGCCTACTACCTACTATGAAAGACCATAAACTACGCTGGAAGCAATATCTTTTCTTTTGAATGTACGGTTTGATTAGTAATAAAAATTTTATAAAGATAAACTTATAAAGTTTCAATGTTCTCTTGATAATAATCATTTTTTTTTTAACAATCAAGTGTACAGAAGAAAAAGTATTATTCTAAGTGAACTATGTATACTTATTCAACTGTTTGAATATTTTAGCATTGTCTTCAGCTAGCCATTTTGCTACATCTTTAGCAAAGTAAGTCATGATGCCATCAGCTCCTGAACGTTTAAAACAGAGTAATGATTCTAAGATAATTTCACGTTCTTTTAACCAACCTTTTTGAATTGCTGCTTTGTGAATAGCATACTCGCCTGATACTTGATATGTAAAGGTTGGTACTTTTAATTCATGCTTAACTCTTCGAATAATGTCTAGACATGGCATTCCTGGTTTAATCATCACCATATCAGCTCCCTCATTAATATCCATAGTCACCTCGTGAATAGCTTCATCACTATTGGCAAGATCCATTTGATATTTTTTTTTGTTGTTTTTTGTTGAGTTAAATGAAGAATCTATTGCATTTCGAAATGGAGTATAGTAATTGGAAGCATATTTAGCTGAGTACGACATTATTTGAGTATGTATATATCCTTTTGACTCTAGCGCTTCTCGAATTTTTCCAATACGACCATCCATCATATCAGAAGGAGCAACTATATCTGCTCCAGCTTTTGCATAAGAAAGCGCCTGTTTAATTAATATTTCTATTGTTTCATCATTTTTAACGTAGTTATTTCTATCAATAATTCCATCTTGTCCATGTGTAGTAAATGGATCAAGGGAGATATCAGTTATAACACCTATTTCTGGTATAAATTCTTTTAGGAAATAAATAGATTGTGGAATTATACCTTCTGGATTATAAGCTTCTGATGCAAAACAACTTTTTTTATCTTTTGGTATTACAGGAAATAGAGCAATAGCAGGTATTCCTAAGTCTGCTAAATACCTGGCTTCTTTAAGCATTAAATCGATAGATAGACGTTCAATATTTGGCATTGATTTTATAGATTCACGACGTTGTTTTCCTTCTAATATGAACATTGGATAAATAAGATCATTAACAGATAATTGATTTTCAGCTATCAATCGACGACTAAAGTCATGTTTTCTTATACGGCGCATGCGTCGTTTAGGAAATCGTCCTTGTATTGATATAGACATTAACCTCTCCTCATTACTAAAAAAATATTTTTATATATTCAGTTAGTTGTAATTTTGGAAGAAAAATGTAATAAATAAAGTTTGAAACTGATATCATTTATACACTGATATATAATATTTTTCGAGAACTTTTTTATCAAGTTAACAATCAAATTGAGATAAATAATGATTGATACCCATGCTCATATATATATGGTTGATTTTGATGATGATCGTGATCAGGTTATTCAACGTGCTTTAAGAAAAAGGATTAATACAATATTATTACCGAATATTAATATAGATTCTATTCAACCTATGCTAAAGACGGAAATGACCTATCCAGGTATTTGCTATTCTATGATTGGTTTACATCCTTGTTATGTAAAAAGCGATTTTCTAGAAACTTTAGAAACTATTTATTCCTGGTTTAGTCAACATAAATTCATTGCTATAGGTGAAATAGGAATGGATTTTTATCGAAAAAATTACTATAAATTAGAGCAAGAAGAAGCGTTTATTATACAGTTAAATTGGGCTAAGCAAATGAATCTTCCAGTAGTAATACATGCTCGTAATTCTATTAAAAAAATATTAAAACTGCTTAGTAAAGAACAGGATGGTTCTTTAACTGGTGTATTTCACTGCTTTTGTGGAGATATTAAAGAAGCTATGGAAATAAATTTTTTAGGGTTTCATATTGGTTTAGGAGGTATATCAACATTTAAAAATAGTGGAATGGAAAAAGTAATTCCATATTTAGATTTAAATTATCTGATTTTAGAAACTGACTGCCCTTATTTATCTCCAGTTCCCTATCGTGGAAAGCGTAATGAACCTGCACATTTGCAATTAATAGTTAACCACATCGCAAAAATAAGAAAAATGGCATCTCTGGAAATTGAGATGCTTACTACCAATAATGCTAAAACTTTATTTCAGATTTAAATAGACAAATGATAAACTAATCTTTTTTTAAACGTTTTGTTATAAATTTTGAAGAAAGTAATCCAATTTCAAAGAGTAAATACATTGGGATTGCAAGTAAAGTTTGTGAGATGATATCTGGTGGCGTTAGTAGCATTCCAATAACAAAAGAACTAACAAGTATATAAGGACGTTTTTCTTGTAGATTTTTTGGTTTAAAAATGTCAGTCCAACATAGTATAGTAATTGCCACTGGTATTTGAAATGCAACTCCAAAAATTAGAAATAAAGCCAAAACAAAATCAAGATAATTTGAAATATCTATTGTAAATTTTACATTTTCAATAGATATTTGAGTAAAAAAAGTGAACATTATAGGAAATATAATAAAGTAAGCAAATGCAACTCCACAGTAGAATAACAATGTACTTAATAATACCACTGGTATTATTAAGTTACGTTCATGTCTATATAAACTTGGTGCAATAAATGCCCAGATTTGATACATTATCGGTACTATCGATATAAATATTGATAGTACTAAAGTCAATTTCAGTGGTGTTAGTAAAGGAGAAGTAACATTCGTTGCTATCATTGTAGTGTCATTATCAAGTCGTTCTATTAATGGTGCCGCAATAAATTCGTAGATATCATTAGAAAAATATACAAGTCCTAAAAATACTACCAAAATAGAAATGGCAGCATGAAGTAACCGGTTTCTTAATTCCGATAGATGGCTAAATAAAGTCATAACTAATTTCTTTGCTAAACATAATAGAACGGACTAATCTTTATGAGCTCTTAAAATACTATTAAGGTTTTTTTTGATTAGAATGATGTTTATTTTTAATAATAATATCTTTTTTATCTGGAATGTTTTGTATTTTAAGTTTTCTACTTGCTAAACTCGCTGTGTTTTCTAATTCAGAAAAGAGTTTATAAATTTGTTTTATTGCATAGAGAAAGCGCTCAGGACCAAGTATAAGAAGACTTATGATTGATATTAATCCTAGTTCCCAAAAACCGATATCAAACATTTATTAAACCTATTTTTTTGTTTCTTTTTTAAAAGAAGGTGTGTATTTATTTTTTTGTTTTCTATTTGTTTTTTTAGAACGTTTTTGTCTTTTTGTTTCAGTACTAGTATTTTCTTCATTTATTGCATTTCTAAAAGTCTTAATTGTGTTACCTAAATTAGAAGCAATACTATGTAATCTCTTAGTTCCGAATAGTAACGTAATAACTAAAAAAATAATAAGTAATTGCCAAATGCTAATTCCAGCCATTTTATGTGTATCCTTCTTCCTTTATTTTAATTAAACTGTTATTTGTTTTATTATTTATTATCGGTAAATTCTCCAACTTAAAAACCAAAATGCAATACCTAATCCGAAGATGATTAAAGATAATTTAGGTTCTTGCTCGTTATTTATTAGTATTGCTGAGCATATAATGAAAACACTTCCAATACTAAAGAATAAATTTCCTACCATTTTTTCTTTGTGTTTTTCTTTGAAAAATTTATCTATATTTTGATTAATTTCTCTGCTTTTTTCTAAGTTATAAAAAAGAAGTTCTGGTAGCTTCGGTAATTTTTCAACCCAAAATGGTACACGTTCTTTTATTTCATTAATTAATGTTTTTGGACTAATTTGATTCATTACCCATTCTTCTAGAAATGGTTTTGCAGTTTTCCATAAATCAAGCTGAGGATATAATTGTTTTCCTAATCCTTCGATATACAGTAAAGTTTTTTGTAATAAAATTAATTGTGGTTGTACCTGCATATTGAATAAGGTTGCAGTATTAAATAAATGCAGCAAAACTTGAGCAAATGAAATATCACAAAATGGCTTCGCAAATATGGGCTCGCATACAATTCGAATTGCTAGTTCAAATTCATTAATATTAGTTTCATATGGAACCCAACCAGAGTCAATATGTAACTTTGCTACTTTTCTGTAATCGTTATTAAAAAATGCTAAGAAAATTTCGGCAAGATATTTTTTATCTTCATTATTTAATCGACCCATAATTCCACAATCAAGTCCTATCCAGGTAGGATCTTCTGGATGCTCTATATGAACGAATATATTTCCTGAATGCATATCAGCATGAAAAAAATTATCCCGAAAGACTTGAGTAAAAAACACATTTACCCCTCTTTCAGCTAATAATTTCATATTGATTCCATGTTTCTTAAGTTCTTTAATATTAGAAACAGGAATACCATAAATACGTTCAGATACCATTACAGTTTTATTGCTGTATTCGGTAATAATTTCTGGTACATATAGCTCATCGCTATTTTTAAAATTTCGACGTAATTGAATTGTATTATCTGCTTCACGACGTAAATCAAGTTCATTTAATAGTATCCTTTTGCATTCATTAATTACTTCTAGCAGTTTTAAACGACGAGTGCTTGGTTGTATTTTTTGGATAATATATGCTAGGCGATACATCAATTTAAAATCTGTATTAATTATTAGTTGTATATCAGGACGGATGGTTTTTAATACTACTTCTCGATTTGTTTTTTTTAATTTAGCACTATGAACTTGAGCGATTGAAGCTGAAGCGAGTGGTATCGTATTAAAGTCTGTAAACCAATTTTCTAAAGAACCACCTAATGCTTGTTCAATTTGTATTTTAGCAAGTTGACCATCAAACGGGGCTACTTTATTTTGTAACATAGTTAAATTTTTTATAATATCCTGAGGGAAAAGATCATGCCGGGTAGAGATCATTTGACCCAGTTTAATCCAAATAGGACCAAGTTCTTGAAATGCAAGATATAATCTTTTCCCTAAAGATTTATTATCTTTTCTATTTTTTATTAAGAAAAAAGATTTGAGTAAAAAACATAATATGTTTAGTAATTTATTTTTTGGTAATAAATCTTCAATACCATATTGGATCAGAATTTTAATAATAAAATATAAACGTTTTAGTTCAACAAAAATCATGCAATCTCCGATAGGCTATTTAAGCTTTTTTCAAGGCATGAAATTTGTTTTTTAATATTCTTTACTTGATTACAAAAAAATTCGATTTCTAAAGAACTTGGAATAATACTACACTCTTCATTTAAAAAATAAGTAATATGTTTTTTATGTTTGTTAGTGATATTTTTGATAAATAATGTAAGTTTTTTAATACTTTGAGTTGTCATATGAGCAATTACATCACCAGTTAGGTAAGAGTAATACTCCTCCATATCAGGTTCACAATCAGCTATGATTTGAGAAAAACATTGAGCTAATTTAATATTTCCTTCACAGGTTAATTTATCTTCTTTTATGAGTACAGCAATGTTAGTATTCTTATAAATTTTGAATAAATCACTGAGATAAAATGATAAGTAGCAGTGAGGATGACCTTCATAATTACCTAGGATATGAATGTATTCATTAAATATAAAAGTTATTGTTTTATCTAATTCTTTTAAATGGATTTGAATTATTTGTTCTTTTAAAGGAGATAAGTGATAAGCTGATTTTGGATTATCTTTTATTAGTTTATTTAATAAAGTTTCTATTGCAGTTGTAATGAAAGTTTCAAGTAGCATTGTTTTTCCTAAAACTTATAACCGCGATGTAGTGCAACGATACCAAATGTAAGATTATAAAAACTATTTTTTTCAAAACCTGCTGATTCCATCATATTTTTAAATGTGCTCTGATCAGGATACATTTTGATTGATTCTGCTAGATAGCGATAACTTTCTGAATCATTAACTACTATTTGTCCTATTTTTGGTAATACATAGAAAGAATATGCATCGTAAACTTTAGAAATTAGCTTGAAAATTGGTTTAGAAAACTCTAGTACTACTAGTCGTCCTCCTGGTTTCAGCACACGATACATAGAATTCAAGGCTTTATTTCTGTTTGTCACATTACGTAAGCAAAAACCAGTAATTATACAATCAAAATGATTATCTGGAAATGGTAGCGTTTCAGCATTGGCTTGTATATAATAAACATTATCTATAATACCTTTATCACGTAACTTATCGCGACCAATACTTATCATAGTTTGATTGATGTCTACTAGAATAATATAACCTTTTTCACCAACTATGGGCGATAATTGTCTGGTTAGATCCCCTGTACCACCTCCTAAATCAAGAAATTTATGACCAGAACGAACACCACTACAATCAATAGCAAAACGTTTCCATAATCGATGAATTCCTAATGACATTAGATCATTCATTATATCGTATTTTTTGGCAACTGAATTGAATACCTTTTCTACTCTAGCCGTTTTTGCTTTTTTTTCCAAAGTCATATTCCCTGTATAAATTCATTTTTATATTAGAAAGATAGTAAGCGATAAAAGGAATGAAGTTTTTCATTTCTGCATAAAATTCTCATCTTCTGAAAGTGCTATTTTAGATAAATGGATAGAAATAGGGCGTTTGATTTTTACTCCAAGTTTTCTAAAACTTTCTATTTGACGAATTATATTCCCTTTTCCGCAAGTTAATTTGTTTATTGCAGCTTGATAATTTTGTTGAGATTTATCTAAAATTCGACCAAGATCTTCCATATCATCAATAAATAGCCTAACTTTATCGTATAATTTACTAGCTCGTTCAGCAATAATTTGGGTATTTTGATTTTGTCTTTCGTTTTTCCATAAATTATCTATAGTTCTTAAGGCTACTAATAATGTTGTAGGACTAGATAAAATGATATTTTGTTCTAAAGCGTTTTTGAGTAAGCCTGGATCAGACTGGACTGCTATCTGAAAAGCCGGTTCAACTGGAATAAACATTAATACATAATCAAGGCTTTTAATTTCTTTGAGTTTATGATAATCCTTTGATGAAAGTCCTTTGATATGTGTTCGTAATGTTGATAGGTGATCCTTTAAAGCATTCTTTTTTTCTTGAGCTGAGGAAGAATTAAAATAACGTTCAAATGCTGTTAATGCCATTTTTGAATCGATAATTACCTGTCTATTTTTAGGCAGGTAAACAATTACATCTGGTTGATATGTTTTTCCAAATTCATTTTTTAAATTGACTTGAATTTTATATTCATGACCTTCTCGTAAACCAGATTCAGTTAATACACGAGCTAATACTACTTCTCCCCAGTTTCCTTGTTGCTTATTATCACCTTTAAGTGCTTGAGTTAGATTCACGGCTTCGCAAGCCATTTTTTCATTAAGACGTTGAAGGTTTTTCAGTTCATGTACTAACGTATGTCGTTCTTTCGCTTCTTGGTTCAGGGTATTATTAATCTGTGTTTTAAACTCTATAAGTTGTTCTTTAAAAGGTAAGAGTATGCTTGTCAAATTTTGTTCATTTTTTTTCTCAATTTTAGCTGTTTTTGTCTCAAATAGTTTATTAGCTAAATATTCAAATTGTTGTTTTAGTCGTTCTTCCGATTTTTCTAAAAATTGCAGTTTTTCTAAATTAGCTTTATTTTGTTGTTTATAATGGATTTCTTGTGTTTTTAGTTCTACTTCTAATTGATGTTTTTGTTTTTTAGTATGATTTAATTCGTCAGCATATTTTTTAGATTCTTGTTTAAAAATTTCAAAGTGATTCAATTTTTCATTCATGGCCATTAATTTTCCATGATTTTTTTTTAATTCATACGAAAACTTATCACGTTCAGAAATTAATTCATGCTGTGTTTGAATAAGTTTTTTCTCTGCTTGTTCTAATTGAGATGAATAGAACTGTTCATTATTAGAAAAATTTTTTTCCAATAGTTCAATCTTAAACTGCATTTTTTGCTTTACAAACCAGCCAACTATCACTCCAAAAAAAATTGCTATTCCAATAGAACTAGCAAGAATACTTGGGTATTTGATCATCCATTGCATATATATATTGTTTAATTTTCTTTATTGATTCAAATAAATTGATGGTATACATTTATCTAGATAAATGTCCAGTTTTTGATTTTAAAAATTAAGAAATAACAAGCTGTTTTAAGTAAGAGTAAGGGAAATTCACAGGGAAATTCACAATGAGTTAAACTGCAATTAACTTGAGCACTTCATTTTTTTAAAAAGCTCTCTTTTAGTTTCAATATATTTTGGGTCTATGATAATACAATTTGGAATAGGACAAACAGATTGACAATTTGGAGTACTATAGAATCCTTTGCATTCAGTACATAGGGTAGGGTCAATCTGTGAAATTTTATCATCCATAGAAATCGCTTGGTTTGGGCATTCTAGGTAACACATATCACAGTTAACACATTTTTTAGTAATTAGTAGGGCCATTTAATGTACTCATCTTTTTTAGATTTAAATAGTTCAATATTTATTTGAATTTACGTGCTAATAAAGCATACTCAATTTGCGTATTGTTTGGAATAGAGATAAAGACAAAATATCCGTTTCCTTTTGCATCTTTTATTGTTTTAAATTTTTGATTTTGCATTGTCTTTAAAGTAAAGGTGATATTGCTTTTTGGAGTAATTAGTTCGAGGGTATCACCAATCATAAATCTATTTTTTACCTCTACCTCAGCAAGTTCTCCATGATATTTACCAGTAAATTCACCTACGAATTGTTGAATGTTTGATATAGATTGTCCATGATCATATTGTTGATATGATTGATGTGCATGACGACGTAGAAAGCCTTCTGTATAACCACGATTAGAAAGATTTTCTAAAGTATATGTTAAGTTTTGATCAAATGGCCTACCCGCTATAGAATCATCAATTGCTTTACGGTACACCTGGGTAGTACGTGCGCAATAGTAAAAAGATTTACTTCGTCCTTCTATTTTTAGTGCATGAATTCCTATTTTAATTAATCGGTCTACATGTTGAACAGCACGTAGATCTTTTGAATTCAAAATATATGTACCATGTTGATCTTCAAGCATTATCATTTTTTCTTCTGGACGATGTGATTCTGATAACAATGCAGTTTTTTCAGAAATATCTTCTTGTTCTTCCTGTATGTTATATAGCCATCGACACGCATTTGTGCAAGTTCCTTGATTAGCATCTCGTTTATTGATATAAGAAGACAATAGACAACGTCCTGAGTAAGCAATACATAAAGCACCATGAACAAAAACTTCTAGCTCTATTCCTTGGCAAAATCTGTAGATTTCATCTATTTCTTCCAAAGAAAGTTCTCTGGAAAGAATCACTCGTTTAATTCCATGTTTTCCCCAAAACTTAACAGTTGCCCAATTTACTGCGTTTGCTTGAACTGAAAGATGAATTGGTATTTCTGGAAACTGTTCAAGTGTAATCATAATTAAACCAGGATCAGACATGATAAGGGCATCTGGATTCATTCGGATAATAGGTTCTATATCTCGAATAAAGGTTTTAATTTTTGCATTGTGTGATTGTATATTACATACCACATATAGTTTTTTTTTTAGTGCATGGGCTTCATAAATGCCAATTTCTAAATTTTCAAGGTTAAACGTGTTATTTCTTACACGAAGACTATAACGTGGCTGTCCAGCGTACACTGCATCTGCCCCGTAAGCAAAAGCATAACGCATATTTTTAAGACTACCTGCTGGTGATAATAATTCTGGTATAAATGCTTTTTTTTTAGACATGCTAAATCCTTATTCGAATATCTTCTACGCTGTATTACACAGTTTTGATATTTTAGAAATTGTTTTCATATAAAGTTCTCTATTTTTTTTTTGTAAGGTTGCATTATCTAATTCTCAAGTTAAGTTAGACTATTCTATAGTGAGTTTAAATAAAAAAGGAAAGAAAAGTTTGCCTAACAAATGACCATATTCTACTCAGGATTGTTATGTGCATATGCTTTTCCCATCAAAATAGATGCATTACGCTGTACTGTTTTATCAAAAGTAATTTGACCTTTAGAAAATAAATTAATTACTGTAGAACCTAATTTGAATTGCCCCATTTCTTGCCCTTTATTTAGCTTTATTTCTTCTTTACCTTCTATTAAATAGTTCCATTGATATATAGTATTACCTTGCGGTGGTGTAATGGTACCTGCCCAAGTAATTTTAATGCTACCGACAATAATAGCTCCAACAAGAATTTGTGCAATAGGACCAAATTTAGTATCAAAAATGCAAACTACACGTTCATTTCTAGCAAATAACTTAGGTATTTTTCTTGTCATCTCTGAAGTTACTGAAAACAAACAACCTGGAATATATATCATTTTTCTTAACACAGCATCACAAGGCATATGCACTCGATGGTAGTCACAAGGGGAAAGGTAAAAAGTAGCAAATTTTCCTAAAGCAAATTCTTCAGCTAAAGTATCATCACCTCCAAGTAGTTCAACTATTGAAAAGCGGTGTCCCTTTGATTGAATTATTTGATTGTTTTCGATTACACCAAACTGGCTTACATAAGCATCTACTGGATAAGTAATAACAGATGAATCTTCATCAATAGGGCGCGAATCTTTTTTCAACTCACGAACAAAAAAATCATTAAAAGTTTTAAAGTGATTAAGATCAGGATAAAGAACTTCACTCATATCAATATTATATCTTTTTATGAAACTTCGTATCATAAGTTTAGTTAAAAAGTTGCATTTTATTGATGCTAGTATACCTACAAAACGTGTTAAAAAATATTGCAGAAATTCAAATTGTAAGCTAATTCTAATGATTTTTTTCATTATGTAAAATCCTTAATTGTTCCTATTTTATATGCTAGAAAATAAGAAATAATAACGCAATTTTAACATTAGGAGTACATTCTATTTTTATTAGTTTGAAATTGAAAAATTTTCTATTATTTTGTATTTAGTAGATAAGGAAATCTACTACAGTCATTGGCTTTGTATTAATTCAAAAAGTAAAACAATGTTAATTATACATTAAGAATATGACATATTGTGTTTTTTAAAAAAATCAAAAACTTTGATAGTGAGATTTGTAACATTTCAGAGAGTATAAAGTAACATTTAAGATTGTTTTAATGGTAACATTATAGCTGTTAAAGGTAGGGGAGGAAAAGGAATAGCTATGTTGTTCAAGTCTTAAGTAGCAATTAATTTTGATGTTTCGTCATCTTTAATTTTTATTTAAATATTTCCTAAAGTGAGTGATGATGAAAATGAAAGTTCTATTCGAGCTTTGAATGTCGGTTTCCAGTTTGTTCATTTAACATGAACAAATTTCAGTTTTTAGTCAATTTTTAGTCAGTTTTTTTTCCTTAAACAAAAATTATTGTTTTTAGCAACTAGTCATTACAAAGATCTAAGTATGATTTTTTTTGGAACGTTAAGCTAACAGTAGTGCTCTTCTTTTATTATTAGTAAATATAACAGGTGATATATTATGTCCTTTAGCGAACGGAACTTAATTTGGCTTGATCTTGAAATGACAGGTTTAAATTTTGAAATTCACAAAATTATTGAAATTGCGACTGTTGTTACTGATAGTGGATTAAATATTTTAGCTGAAGGTCCTGTTTTATCTATTACTCAACAAGAACATGAACTAAGAAAGATGGATAATTGGTGTATAAAAACCCATACAGATAGTGGACTAATAGAGCGTGTCCGTCAAAGTAAATTATCTGAACAAGATGCCACTGTTCAGACGCTTAGCTTTCTCAAGAAATGGGTTCCTAAAGGGAAATCCCCAATTTGCGGTAATAGCATTGCACAAGATCGGCGTTTTTTATGTAAATATATGCCTGAATTGGAAGAGTATTTCCATTATCGATCTATTGATGTTAGTACATTAAAGGAATTAATAATCCGTTGGAAACCAGAAGTTTTAAATAATTTTTCCAAGCAAGGTAATCATTTAGCTTTAGATGATATTCGTGAGTCAATTGCTGAGCTGAAATATTATCGTAAAGCTATTTTTAGTATTTAGTTTTAATTTGTAGTAGACAAGAGAGAAAAAAATACTCTAAAAAAATAAATGCTTGCATCGTACAAAAAAACTCTTATAATTCACTATCCTAGGAATGGGGAAAAATAAAATAAGTTTTGCGACACTAGCTCAGTTTGGTAGAGCGCAACCTTGCCAAGGTTGAGGTCACGAGTTCGAACCTCGTGTGTCGCTCCAAGATAGATTATCTGATGTAACTGACTTTTTGAATTGAAAAAGCAAAAATAATATCCCAAATCAAACGCGGGGTGGAGCAGTTTGGTAGCTCGTCGGGCTCATAACCCGAAGGTCGTTGGTTCAAATCCAACCCCCGCAACCAGTCTTTTGTTAAATTCAAGGTTTTTAATCAATTCGTATATTTTATTTGATTTAGTCAAGAATCAATTTCTTTCCAATGAATTTGTTTTTTATGCTAATTATTAGTTTAATACATTAGATTATACATTACCTAATGTGTCCCTACTTATCCACAATCTTTTTTTGTTGATAAGTTAGTGTATAGTTTTTAGAAAAAAAATTTGTTTTTAATTTAGAAAAAAAATGACAAATTTTTTTTCTAAAAAAGGTTGATAATATGTTGATTTTAATGAACTTAACCTTTTAATTATATAAGGATTAATAAGTGTAGATTTATATTTTTATGTTTTTTTATGTGTGGTTAACTTTAATAAAAAGTTTTCTATCGTATTCTAACACGATTTTTTCCACATGTTATTTTATAATTCTGAACTATCATGTTGAACGATGATATTTTGGTGATATTTTATGAACTGTTTCAATAAATATTCTTACGCTTTCTGGTTCTACATCTGAATGAATTCCATGCCCTAAGTTAAATACATGTCCCCCAGAATTGGTATAACCAAAGTTTTTCAAAATTGTTTCGACTTCTTCTCGGATACGTTCAGGTTTCGCATACAAAATTGAAGGATCCATATTTCCTTGTAAAGCTACTTTTCTCCCTACGCGATATTTTGCATCAGAAATCGGGATTGTCCAATCTAAAGCAATAGAATCACAGCCCGTTTCAGCAATTTTTTCTAACCAAATTCCTGAATTTTTTGTAAATAGCGTAATTGGAATTCGTGTACCGTTATTTTCATGAATTAGGTTATTGATGATTTTTTTCATATATGCTAGCGAGAAGGATTCATAGTCATTTGTAGTCAATATACCTCCCCAGGTATCGAAGATTATTACCGAGTGAACACCTGCTTTAATTTGTGCATTTAAATATTCAATAATACTATTTGCTAATTTATTAAGAAGCAAATGCGTAGCTATTGGTTCTCTATACATCATTTTCTTGATTTTAGTAAATTTTTTTGAAGTTCCTCCTTCAACCATATAGGTTGCAAGTGTCCAAGGACTGCCAGAGAATCCAATTAATGGAAGTGCATTTTTGAGTTCTTTACAAGTTTGACGAATTGCATTCATTACATATTGAAGTTCATGTTCAGGATCTGGCACCCCTATTTTCTTTATGTCTGCTATGCAGGAAATAGGATTAGAAAATTTAGGCCCTTCTCCTGACTTGAAATACAAACCTAGCCCCATAGCGTCTGGAATAGTCAAAATATCTGAAAATAAAATCGCAGCATCAAGAGGGAAACGGCGTAAAGGTTGTAATGTTATTTCCGATGAAAGCTCAGGGCTTTTACATAGTGAAAGAAAACTTCCTGATATAGATCTAGTAGTACGATATTCTGGTAGGTATCGGCCAGCTTGGCGCATTATCCATATTGGAGTATAATCTATTGGTTGTTTTAAAAGTGCACGAAGATAACAATCGTTTTTAAGTCTATTCATTTTTTTATTGAAATGGTCGGTGAAGAGGGATTTGAACCCCCGACCCTCTGGTCCCAAACCAGATGCGCTACCAAACTGCGCTATTCACCGAAATATAGAATAATTAATCTTTAGATATTTTTTTATTAAACGTTAATAGTTGTAGTCCTATAAATTTATTTCTGGGGTGGCTAACGAGATTCGAACTCGCGACCACTGGAATCACAATCCAGAGCTCTACCAACTGAGCTATAGCCACCAAACCCCATACACTTTTAATTAGCTTACCAGAAAGATATCGAGTGTATGGCACGCCCGAAAGGGATCGAACCTTCGGCTTTTGGCTCCGGAGGCCAACGCTCTATCCATCTGAGCTACGGGCGCACTTCATGATAGGTAAACTAAATCATACTTATATCACATTGTACCGTCTAGTATTTTTTTAAAGTTTTTTTAAAGAATAATTGAAATGCGAAAAGATTTATTTTATGGTGCAGGACTGTACTATTATAAACGATATCTTACTTATAACTTGGATAGATGTCAGGACTTATTTAACTAAGTTTGCAATTTTAATTATTTCCAGTAATGGAATATCACATATTATGTATTTTATTGTGTAATGATTCACGTTAGTTCTTATCAATGAAATAGTAGATGAAGTTATGAGCTAATATTTATGGGCATATTTCGGTGGATAAGTAGTGTTTTTTTTTCTGTTTTAGCGTTTTCTGCTTTATTGCTTTCTAACACTGCCAAGGACTACGAATCTATAATAGATCGCATTAAACCAGTTGGTAATGTTTATATTGAAGTTAAAAATAAATTAGCTGAACAGAAAGAAGTAGTTAGTAAGATTCGTGATGCAAGTTCGATATATAATACTTTTTGTATCGCTTGTCATGCATCTGGTGTGAGTGGTGCTCCTAGATTTGGTAATGTTAATGATTGGGCTTCTCGAATTGCTCAAGGGAAACAAATCATGCAAGATAATGTAATTAAAGGATTAAATGCAATGCCAGAGAAAGGCTTATGTATGGATTGTTCTGATGATGAATTGCTTCAGGTTATTGAATATATGATAAAAGATTTATAACCTAAAGCCCTATTATAAATAGAATTGATTTCAATTCATAATTCTTATGAAGAAAATTACTTTGGTAGATAAAACTGCAACGATGAGAATAGGTTCGCGTCTCGCACAGGTTTGTTGTCAACAAACTCTTATTTTTTTAAGTGGGGAGGTAGGTGTTGGTAAAACGACACTCAGTCGTAGTTTTTTAAAAACTTTAGGATATCTAGGTCATGTAAAAAGTCCAACATACAACTTAGTTGAATCTTATACATTAGAAAAATGGAAAGTGTACCACTTTGATTTTTATCTTATTTTTTCTCCAGAAGAATTAGAATTTATTGGAATTCGAGATTACTTTTTACCTGATTCTATTTGTTTAGTTGAGTGGCCCGAGAAAGGAGGGGATTTTTTACCTAATGCAGATATTAATATTCTATTGTCTTATCATGGCAACCAACGTTGTGCTTCTATCACAGCGGATAGTCAGTATGGATATGCTCTCTTAAAAAAATCGGGGTTAAATTGAATACAAGACAAGTACAGTTTTTTTTTATTTTTTTTCAAATTTCATGTTTTTTTTCTAGCTCTTTAGTATTTTCTAATACACTTGAAGACTTAAGAGTTTGGACATCTCCTAATGAAACTCGGGTTGTTATGGACTTTACAGATGAGGCTGATTATAGCTATTTTATTTTAAATAAACCAGAAAGGTTAGTTGTTGATTTAAAAAAAACAACACTAAATACTACATTACCTAAAAATGTTATTAACAATTCTATATTGACAAAAATTCGTAAAAGTACTCCACCAAATAAATTTACTTATCGTTTAGTATTTGAATTAAAGCATAAGGCAAGTAAGCTTAATCTGTTTAGATTATCTCCGACTCCAGGAGGACAATATGGTCACCGGTTAGTGATTAATTTGTCTCATCCTAAAAAACAATTAAAAAAAGTTAAATCCAATAATATAATTTATCTTAATCAAGGTATTTCTCGATCATTTAATGATATTATAATTGCGATTGATGCTGGGCATGGCGGAGAAGATTCTGGTTCTATTGGTCCTACTGGAAAATATGAAAAGCACATTACACTAAAAGTTTCTAAAAAATTAGCTGAAAAAATCAATACCATGCCAGGAATTAAAGCAATCCTTACTCGTTCTGGTGATTATTTTGTTAATTTGAATAAACGTTCTGAAATTGCTCGAAAAAATAAAGCAAATTTATTAGTCTCCATTCATGCTGATGCTTTTTATACTCCACATCCTCGTGGTGCCTCTGTATTTATTTTAAATAATAAGAGAGCGGATACTGAAATTTCTCGATGGATCGAAGATCATGAGAGTCATTCAGAATTATTAGGCGGAACTGGTCAAGTTTTGATCAACAAGAATGTTGATAAAGATGTTAGTAAAACGCTTCTAGATTTACAATTTAACCATTCTCAGAAAGAAAGCTATAAGCTTGCTACAAAAATCTTAAAGGAGATAAAAAAAATTTCCTATTTGCATCAAAAACATCCAGTAAATGCAAGCTTAGCAATATTAAAATCGCCTGATATTCCTTCAGTATTAGTTGAAATTGGTTTTCTTTCAAATCCAATAGAAGAAAAACTTTTATCTCAAAATGACTATCAAAATAAATTAGCAGAAAGTTTAGCAAGAGCAATTGTTCAATATCTTAAAGAAAATCCAGTAGAAAATTCCTTATTTTTTAATTTTCCAAATATAAGGAAACATAAAGTACAGCCTGGAGAGTTTTTAGGGAAAATTGCTCAACAATATAGTGTAACTATTAATCAACTTCGGTTAGTAAATGAGTTACAGTCTGATCAGCTTTTAATAGGTCAGATTATAATGATTCCAAGTAATAGTAATAATCTATGACAATAAAAATTCTATCAAAACAACTTATAAGTCAAATTTCAGCAGGTGAAATTGTTGATCGTCCTGCCTCAGTGGTTAAAGAGTTAGTAGAAAATAGTTTGGATTCAGGTGCAACTGTTATTGATATTGAGATTGAAAAGGGAGGAATTCAGCTTATTCGTATAAGGGATAATGGTAAAGGCATTTTAAAAAATGAATTAACATTAGCCTTGAGTCGTCATGCTACTTCTAAAATTCGTACATTAGATGATTTATCATTATTATCAACTTTAGGTTTCCGTGGTGAGGCTCTTGCAAGTATTAGTGCAGTAAGTCGTTTAATATTGACTTCTCGTCCTGTCATTCAGGATATAGCATGGTCTATATATAGTGAAGGAATGGAAATGAAGGTGCAACCTGTTTCTCATCCTTTGGGTACATCTGTTGAAGTTATTAACCTTTTTTTTAATATGCCTGCTCGGCGTAGATTTTTATGCACTGATAGAACAGAATTTATTCATATTGATGAACTGATTAAACGTATTGCATTAAGTCGTTTTGATATCAAGTTTAGTTTGCGTCATAATAATAAAATTATTAGACAATACTATCCAGCAAGAAATGAATTAGAAATAGGGAAACGTATTGCAGCGGTTTGTGGCAATGCATTTGTTTGTAACATGATTAAGGTTGAATTAATTCATTATGATTTAAAATTATATGGTTGGATATCTAGTCCAAATGGATCGCGTAAAAAAGGTGATTTGCAATATTTTTATGTAAATGGAAGAGTAGTTCGTGATAGATTTATTAATCATGCTATTAGGAAAAGTTATGCAAATTTCTTAAAAGAAGAACAATTTGTAGCTTATGTATTGTTTATTGAAATTCATCCTAATCAAATCGATGTTAATGTTCATCCAGCTAAATATGAAATTCATTTCTATAAAGCTCGTTTAGTTCATGATTTTATATATCGAGCTATAAATAATGCCTTAGTTAAAAGTCATGATATAGATATACCTTATTTATCAATTGATAAACATCAGTCAAAGGAAAAGAATAAAAATCTTATAGTAGATAAGTCAGATGGCATTATAGAAAAGCAACTTAATATTAATCCTACAGAAAAAAATAAGCCAATTGAGTTCCTAGGGAAAGCAATTGCCGTTATTCAAAATAGGTATGTAGTTATGGATTCAAAACAAGGAGTCGTTCTTATTTCTTTAGGTAGAGCAGAGTGGCTTAAAATACGCGCCCAGTTTGGTATTAGAGAAAGTATTTTACTAATATCACGACCTCTTTTGATCCCTTTATTAATTGAATTGATTGAAGAGTTGGTCTCTTACGTCACTGATTTCTCTGAACTTCTTATATCTTTTGGTTTATCATTTAGAGTAAAGAATTTTTCTACTTTAATAGTTTTAGGTGTTCCTAGAATATTGATGAATAAAAATTTATCTAAATTGATTCCAGATTTATTATCTTATATTGCCTTTTCTAATTTTAACCCATCTTTAATAATTGAAAATAGAAAAGCATTAGCAAATTGGATAACCAATTATATTATTTCTGTAAAAGTTGATTACAGCGTATGTGAAGCTTTGAAGATCATTACTGAATTAGAGAAGATTTACTGTGGTCAATTGCCTTTACACGATAAAAAATTTGTTACCAAAGTTGACTTTTCAAAAAGTATAGCTGTTCTACAATCTTAAAGATCTTCAGAGAAGATATGAATGGTAAATTACCTTTAGTAATATTTTTAATGGGTCCTACTGCATCAGGAAAAACTACCCTTTCCATTAAAATTAGTAAAAAAATACCAGTAGAAATTATTAGTGTCGATTCAGGATTAATTTATAAAGGTATGGATATTGGTACAGCTAAACCAAGTTCCGAAACTTTAGAAAAAATACCGCATAAATTGATAGATATTCGTGATCCAAATGAAAGGTATTCTGTTGCTGATTTTTATTACGATGCTATGTATGCTATACATCAGACCATTAAAAATGGTAAAGTTCCTTTACTTGTTGGTGGAACTATGTTCTACTACAGGTCTTTGATTAAAGGTTTATCATTTACGCCTGCTTCAGATCTCAAAATTCGTTCTCAAATTAAACAAGAGGCATTGAATTTAGGTTGTGCTTCTTTACATAAACAATTAAAAAAGATTGATCCAATTTCAGCAAACCGAATCCACTGTAATGACTTGCAAAGATTATCTAGAGCATTGGAGATTTATCGAATTTCTGGTAAAACTTTGACGGAATATTCTAGATATAAATATAGAAATTTCCCTTTTCATGTAAAACAATTTGCACTAGCTCCAAATGAAAAAGATAACTTGCATCATCGAATTGAAGTAAGATTTCATAATATGATAAAAAATGGTTTTGAAAATGAAGTGAAGGCACTTCATAGTCGAAATGACCTTCATTTAGACCTTCCTTCTATTCGTTGCGTAGGTTATCGACAAATTTGGGATTATTTAAATGGAAATTTAAGTTTGGATGAAGCGATTTTTCGTGGAATTTGTGCAACTCGCCGCTTGGCTAAGCGGCAGATGACATGGTTAAGAAGTTGGTGCGATTTAACTTGGTTAAATAGTGAAAATATGGAACAAGCAGTAGAAACTATATTGAATAAAGTTAACACTGAAAAAAAATAGCTTGCATCTCAGTAACATTTTTTCTTTATATCACTTGACTTACCTTTGGTGTTTTTATATTAGAAAACTGTCGATATTTTTTATAATGCTTATTTTAAGTCAATCAGTTAAGTTATGCTTACCAGAGGTTTAGTATGATTTAAAAGTTAAACTAGTATATGTCATAACTGGAATAAATTAAACACTCAGGGGGAAAAATGGATTCTTTTGACCAATTTGTAATTTTTTTGAAAAATGCTGTTAATCAAATAGTATATAAGCACTCAATTACAATGGTTGTTCCTTTTCGTTTAGTAAACCATAATAAAAGCAAATATCCCACTTAATCTAGTTCTTCTTTTATAGAGGAGGAAACTAATTTTAGTTATTAAACCTATATATATTTTTTAATAAAAATTTTAGTTAATCCTGTTACAATTAGTAGATTCAATCTTTGAATATTAAATTCATATAAACTTAGCATAGATTGTGTATCATATACGATAATATAAGATGAATTTAGATGGTTTTTTTCATAGCATATATGGAGAATTTTATTCGTTAATCAAAATTAAAGCCAAATTACATATAATCTGATATCCGCTTTTTATTTTTGAAGTGTAAAATCGTTTTTAAATTTATGGAGTTTTTTTAAATGGCATGGCATGAACCTAACAATGGAAGCAATGGTCGCAATAATGACCCTTGGGGTACTAAAAATCGAGGTGGTCGATCACAGGGGCCACCGGATTTAGATGAAGTGTTTAATAAGCTTACCAAAAAGTTCAGTGGGCGTTTTTCTTCTAAAAAAGGAAGTAAGGGCTCGTCTTCAGGTGGAAAAAATATCTGGAGCTTTAGTATTATCATCGTCATTTCTATAATTATTTGGTTTTTTTCTGGTTTCTATACTATTGGTGAAGCTGAACGTGGGGTTGTATTACGTTTAGGGAAATATAATCGTATCGTTGGTCCGGGTTTGAATTGGAGACCTAGATTTATTGATGAATATAAAGCGGTGAACGTCCAATCTATTCGTTCGCTAAGGGCTTCTGGTTTAATGCTTACAAAAGATGAGAATGTAGTTACTGTCGGAATGGATATTCAATATCGTGTTTCAGAACCATATAAATATTTGTACCAAGTAACTAATGCAGATGATAGCTTGCGTCAAGCTACGGATTCTGCATTACGTGCTGTAATAGGTGATTCTTTAATGGACAACATTTTAACTAGCGGGCGCCAACAAATTCGTCAAAATACTCAAAGAACACTCAATCAAATTGTTGATAATTATGATATGGGATTAATTATTGTTGATGTAAATTTTCAGTCAGCTCGTCCACCAGAACAAGTAAAAGACGCATTTGATGATGCGATTGCTGCTAGAGAAGATGAAGAACGCTTTGAGCGTGAAGCAGAAGCTTATCGAAATGATATTTTACCAAAAGCAACTGGTCGGGCTGAACGTTTAAAAAAAGAAGCTCTTGGCTATTCTGAAAGAGTTACTAATGAAGCTCTGGGTCAAGTAGCTCAATTTGAAAAATTATTGCCTGAGTATATTTTAGCTCCTAAAATAACACGTAATCGGTTATACTTAGATACAATGGAAGAAGTTTATTCAAATACCTTTAAGGTATTGATTGATTCTGAGTCTACCGGTAATCTATTATATCTACCAATTGATAAATTGCTTAGAGAAGAGTCTTCTAAAATAGAAAATAGACAAAAAAATAAATCATCTTCAGCTTATGATGAGATTGAGTTAGAATCCCAAGAACGTAATGAATTACCAAGCTCACAGTCCGGTTCAACTAATTCACGTCATGGGAGATATTAAAAATGCGTAACTTAATGATTCCTATATTAGTAATCAATGTTATATTTATCTTAATGTCATTTTTCGTTATTTATGAAGGTGATCGTGGGATAGTAGTACGCTTTGGAAGAGTTTTAGATAATGAAGGAACTTCACGAATTTATTCTCCAGGATTGCATTTTAAAATGCCGTTATTTGACCATGTTAAAGTATTAGATGCTCGTATACAAACAATGGATGGACGCTCTGACCGTTTTGTTACATCAGAGAAAAAAGATGTTATTATAGATACTTATGTAAAGTGGCGAATTGCTGATTTTGGACGTTTTTATCTTACAACTGGAGGTGGTAATATTTTGACTGCAGAGGCTCTTTTAGAACGTAAAGTAACTGATGTATTACGTTCTGAAATTGGCTCAAGAGAAATTAAGCAGATTGTATCTGGTCCTCGTAATAATGAAGACTTATCTAAGATTAATAATCAGCAAATTTCTACTAAAGCAGCTAAAGAAGCGCTAGAGATTGATGGTCAACGAGACATAATTATGGCTAAAGTACTAACTGGTACTCGTGATAGTGCTATGAATGATTTAGGTGTAGATGTTGTTGATTTTCGTATGAAAAAAATAAATTTACCTGATAATATTAGTGATTCTATCTATAAGCGTATGAGAGCTGAACGTGAATCAGTTGCTAGAAAACATCGTTCTCAGGGTCGTAAAAAAGCAGAGGTTATTCGTGCACAAGCAGAACTTGAAGTAGCTACTGTTTTAGCAGAAGCTGATAAGACAGCACGTGTAACTCGAGGTAAAGCAGATGCTAAAGCTGCTAAAATTTATTCTCAATCATATAATAAAGAACCTGAGTTTTTTAGCTTTATTCGTTCTTTAAAAGCTTATGAAAAATCTTTTAATAGCAAAAATGATATTTTAGTATTAGATCCTAAAAGTCATTTTTTTCGATATATGAATAATTATCATGGTGAGTTTTTAAAATGATGATTAAGATATAAGGGCTTTGAGCCCTTATATCTTAATACTTTTATTCTTTATTAAAAGCTCCCTTTATTTTAATTAGTCTCAAATATATTATCTCACTAATATTATTACTGTTTAGTTATTAGATAGTAGCATTATGATAGAATCATTCGCTAGAAAAAAACCATTTGTTTCAGCTAATATTTATACCTATTTTTAAGTTCTAGATATTACTGCTAACAGTTCATCTCTTTTTAATGCAACATAAATGCTATTTTTATTCAATAATACGCAGACTATTATTTAGTTATATAAATAACAACAACATAATGAAAACGTTTCGTATCAAGCTTTATTATCCTTTAATATACTAAGTTCTTGAGTGATTTACATTTCTCATTATAATAGAATGAATTTTTAAAAATTGGAGAATTTAATGAAATTAATCTTTAAAGTATCATTGCTTTCAATGACATTTATTATATTAATGGGTTGTCAAAAAAAAGAAGTACCAGTTCCACCTATCAAAAATGGAGTAGATCTTAATATAGAGGATAATAGAATTGCGTATTCAATTGGAGTATCATTTGCTAATTATTTGAGTAATAATATAAAAAAACCCAGTGAAATTGGGATTAATCTTGATAAGCATATCGTTCTTCGAGGTATTGAAGATGTGTTTTTAGGTAATCCTAAGCTTAATGAGGAAGAAGTAGCTTCAATATTAAAAGAGTTAGATATGCGTATAGGAGATGCAATACAAAACCAATCTTTAGAAAAAGCTGCTGAGGTTAAAAAATTAGGAACTGAATTCCAGAAAGAATTCGAGAAGGAAAGTAATGTTATTAAAACTGATTCTGGTTTATTATATCAAATTATAAGACAATCTGAAGGTCAAAAACCAAAAGAAGATGATACAGTCCAAGTACACTACAAAGGTACTTTAGTTGATGGTAGTCAATTTGATAGTTCATATGAACGTGGTGAACCTGCTACTTTTTCTTTAAAACATGTCATTCAAGGTTGGATTGAAGGTGTGCAATTAATGTCTGTAGGTTCAAAATTTAAATTTGTTATTCCATCAGAGTTAGCTTATGGTTTGCACGATACACCAACTATTCCAGCAAATTCTACTTTAATATTTGAGATTGAGTTATTAAAAATTTTCAATGAGTAATAAATTTAAACGGTAAAAAAAACAAGTGTATTAATATTCATTTTCGAGGTTAGGCTAATTCTAAAATATACTCTCATAGTAACTGGTTCAATTTATGGATCTCAATCAGCTCGTAATGCTTATTTATTTTCAAAAGCTTTGATTCATAGAGGTCATATTTTGCATGATGTTTTTTTTTATCAAAATGGAGTATTAAATGCTTCATCACTCACTGCACCAGAAAATGATGATTTTGACCTTGTTTTAGCTTGGCAAAAATTGGCAGTAGCTCATAAAGTAAAACTTGAAGTTTGTTTTTCCGCGGCTTTACGAAGAGGGATAGTAGGAAAAAATGAAGCTAAAAGATATCAACTATCAACGAGTAATCTTGCTAAGCATTTTGAGCAAGTTGGATTAGGTACTTTAGCTGAAGCAATTTTAATACAAGATAGAGTAATTCAGTTTTGAAAAAAATAGGTTTGATATTCAATTCTTTTCCACATAGTATTTCATCTGGTAGGGAAGGCCTAGATTTTTTGTTTTCTGTTTCTGCTTACTGTAACAGTATTAGTGTATTTTTTATTGGTGATGCAGTGTCTCAACTTGTTTCTGAACAAAAACCTCAGAAAATTTTAAGCAGAGACTATATAAGTGCTTTTAAAATTATGGAATTATATGAAATTAATAATATTTATTTATGTAAAAAAAGCTTGATTAAGCTTGGTTTCCAAAATAGTCCGCTCATTATAAAAACAAAAAAAAAAACTGAACATGAACTAGCAATCTTAATGAATTATTGCGATCAACTTGTGGTGTTTTAGTTTATGCTTCATATTGTAAAGTCGTTAGATAAATTACATTTAGCTTTTAGGTACTATTTAACTAAGGATGATATTTTATTGGTTGAATCAGCAGTTTATATAGGAAATCCTAAACATTATCAACACTCCTTATTAAAGAAAGCATTAGGTAACGTGTTTTTATTAAGAGAAGATGTTATTGCTAGAGGTATTACAGATATTGTTTCTTTCAGAATCGGATTGATTAGTTTTGATGGTTTTGTAAAATTAACTGAGAAACACAGTAAAGCAATTACCTGGTAATTGCTTCTTATTTTTAGCATTAATATTAGCATTAATATTAATGCTATTTACAATGATTAACGAAAAATAAATTAAATATATATTCTTGACATATTCTTTACTTAAAGAATAAAATAAAGGTTTTATTATAAGTTGTTAGGTCGTGTCTAGAAGTATTCTTTATGCTTAGGAGGGAGATAATGGCAACTATTAATCAACTAGTACGTAAGCCTCGTGTGAAGCAGGTTGCTAAAAGTAATGTACCTGCGCTTCAGTCGTGTCCACAAAAGCGTGGTGTTTGTACTCGTGTATATACTACGACGCCTAAGAAACCAAATTCAGCTCTTCGTAAAGTTTGCCGTGTTCGTTTAACAAATGGCTTTGAGGTTACATCATATATTGGTGGAGAAGGTCATAATCTTCAGGAACATTCAGTTGTTCTAATACGTGGTGGTCGAGTTAAAGATCTACCTGGTGTGCGTTATCATACTGTTCGTGGAGCACTTGATTGTGCTGGTGTAAATGATCGTAAGCAGGCTCGTTCTAAGTATGGTGTTAAGCGAGTAAGGTCCTAATCTAATCTCTTTTGTTAAGTAAGGCCAAGCATTAGATTATGTTTTTAGAAAGAAAACTGAAAGGTTTTGGATAACCTGAAAATTGCAAGGAGAATTCTCAATGTCGCGTCGTCGTATTATAGCTCAACGAAAAATTCTTCCGGATCCCAAATTTAAATCCGAATTATTGGCAAAATTTGTTAATATACTTATGGTTGATGGAAAAAAATCTATTGCAGAAAAAATAATATACACTGCCTTAGATACTGGTTCTATAAAAACTGGTAAAACACATTTATCCTTGTTTGAAGGAGCATTAGAAAATGTGCGTCCTTTAGTAGAAGTTAAATCTCGTCGTGTAGGTGGTTCAACTTATCAAGTCCCTGTTGAAGTACGTCCTGTTCGGCGTAATGCCTTAGCAATGCGTTGGTTAGTTGAGTCAGCGCGTAAACGTGCTGAAAAGTCTATGGCAAAACGTCTAGCTGCAGAGCTGCTAGATGCCTCTGAAAACAAAGGGGCTTCAGTTAGGAAACGTGAGGATATCCATCGTATGGCTGATGCAAATAAAGCATTTGCTCATTACCGTTGGTAAAATACCGATTATTTTGTTCTCTTTCAATATAAGAGTAACTTTCGTTTGTTAAGTCTTTTATTTAAGAAATCTAGGGTTAAAAGACTAGCTTTGTGCTAGCTGTATCTTGTCGTACTGATGTAGAATGGGAAAACATTATGTTGGTTCGTGAAACTCCTATTGAGAACTATCGTAATATTGGTATTTGTGCTCATGTAGATGCGGGAAAAACCACCACAACTGAGCGTATCCTTTTTTATACTGGATTCTCTCATAAGATTGGTGAAGTGCATGATGGCACGGCTATTATGGATTGGATGGATCAGGAACGAGAGCGCGGAATTACAATTACTTCTGCTGCCATTACAACCTTTTGGTCCGGTATGTGTTCTCAGTTTCCTTCCAATCGAATAAATATTATCGATACTCCAGGACATGTTGATTTTACAATTGAAGTTGAACGTTCTTTACGCGTTCTTGACGGTGTAATCTTAGTATTTTGTGGAAATTCTGGTGTTGAATCACAATCAGAAACGGTATGGTATCAAGCAGATAAATATGCTATTCCTCGTTTAATCTTCGTTAACAAGATGGACCGTATAGGGGCAAATTTTTTGCGTGTTGTAGATGAAATCAAGACGCATTTTAATGTAAATGTAGTTCCAATTCAATTAAGTATTGGAGAAGAAAATAGATTTTCTGGCATTATTGATCTAATAAAAATGAAAGCAATTCGTTGGAATGAAGTCGATCAAGGTCTTACTTTTTCTTATGAAGATATTCCAATTAATATGAAAGAACTTGCTAAGAAATGGCATGATAACCTCATTGAGGTTGCTGTTGAATCTAATGAAGAGTTGATGGATAAATACCTTTTAGGTGTTGATTTAACAGAGAATGAAATAAAAAATGGACTTCGTAATCGTACATTAAACAATGAAATTGTATTAGCAATGTGTGGTAGCGCATTTAAAAATCAAGGAATACAAGCAATTTTAGATGCTATTATTGAATATCTTCCTTCTCCTTTTGATGTTCCTGCTGTTATAGGAATCGATGATAAAAATCACAAAGTAAAACGTCGTGTTAGTGATGATGAACCATTTTCAGCTTTAGTATTCAAAATTTCGACGGATCCTTTTGTTGGTACATTAGTTTTTATTCGTGTCTATTCTGGTGTTATCAAAACAGGAGAACTCATTTATAATTCAGTTAGAGATAAGTTTGATCGCGTAGATCGAATTATGCAAATGCACTCAAATAAGAGACAAGAAGTAAAAGCGGTTTTTTCTGGTGATATTGCTGCTATTATTGGTTTAAAAGACGTTAAAACAGGAGATACTCTCTGTTCGAGAGAAAATAAATTAATTTTAGAGCAAATAGAATTTCCAGTTCCTGTTATTCAAATGTCAGTAGAATCATCCTTTCAATCAGAACAAGAAAAAATGATAAAAGCACTGACAGTAATATCGAAAGAAGATCCTTCATTTCAAGTTAAAGTTGATAATGAATCAGGGCAAATTTTGATTGCAGGTATGGGTGAACTGCATTTGGATATCATAATTGATCGAATGAAACGTGAATTTTCTATTAACTGCAAGGTTGGCAAACCCCAAGTAGCGTTTCGTGAAACTATTTGTAATATAGTAAAAGTTGAAGAAGAATTTATATATGAATTTTCAGGACGCAATCAATATGCTCGTGTTTTATTGAAAATTGAACCTGCAAAGGTTGGAGAAGGATTTGTTTTCCTAAATGAAGTTTTAGATGATTCTATCCCTGATGAGTATATTCCTTCCATCATTCTTGGTATTAAAGAACAAATGAATAATGGAGTGTTAGCCGGGTATCCTATGCTAGATATAAAGGTAACTCTGTTAGGTGGATCATATCATGAAACTGATTCAAGTCAGATGGCATTTAGAATTGCTAGTTCAGTCGCTCTTAAAAAAGGTTCTTTAGATGCGAAGCCTATAGTTTTGGAACCACTAATGCAAGTTGAAATAATAACTCCAATAGATTGTATAGGTGAAGTTATTGGTGATCTTAATCGTCGCCGTGGTACTATTCAAGAAATTAATGAAAAAACTATTCAGCTTAAGATAGTAAGTGCACAAGTCCCTTTATCTACAATGTTTGGTTATTCTACTCACTTACGTTCTGCAACACGGGGTCGTGCTTCTTATTTTATGGAATTCAGTAAGTATATTGAAGTACCTAAAAACATACTCTCTACCTTAATGAGTATGAGTATATAACTGCCTTATAATGGTAAAATAAGTTAATTTAGAGGTATTGCATCAATAGGAATTGAAACTAGAATAGATATATGTTCAGTGCTTATTTCAGTTTTATAGTAAAAAACAGGAATTTATAAATTTTATAAATGATAAAAGGAACACGATTGTGTCTAAAGAAAAATTCGAACGTGTAAAACCGCATGTGAACGTTGGTACTATTGGCCATGTTGACCACGGTAAGACCACC
>NZ_JGVJ01000001.1:0-91155 GCF_000731785.2 Candidatus Photodesmus anomalopis | reverse complement strand
TGTTGTTCAGCTAGCCTTTTTACTTCTTGTTGTTCAGCTAGTCTTTTTGCTTCTTGTTGTTCAGCTAGTCTTTTTGCTTCAGATTTGTATTGATATTTTGTTTTAAAATCATGATCAATAATCATAGCTTCAAGCATATTTTCAGATTTTTTAAAGTTTAATCTGGATGTTGATATGTCAAAAACTATCTCTTTCGATAAAGATATAAACAGAAACACATGAAGACCAATTGATATAGCAATAGGTTTTAAATGAATTTTTTGTTTTTTTCTATGATATATCATGAAATAATGAACTTTATTCCTTGATATCTGTTAATAATCCAACTTTGCTAATCCCAGCATAACGTAAGGCTTCCAGCAAAATAATAATTTTTGAGTATGGTGTTAAAACATCACCACCGATAACTACTATTGAACTTGGTTGAATTAGTAATTCTTTTTTTACTCTCAAAATTATGCTTTCAATTGAAAAATTTTGTTGCAATTTTTTATTATTAACACTCAATCCTAACTGACCTTTTTGATTAATTTCTATAACAAGAAAGTTAACATCTTTTTCCTTTAGTAATGCAGAAGCAGATTCAGCGGCCATATTTGGTAAATCTACATCAACCCCTTTAAAAAATAATGAAGATGATGAAACCATAAAAATAATTAGAAGAACTAACATAACATCAATGTATGGAACAACATTAATCTCAGATATTATCTTTAAATTTCTAGTCTGACTATACATTACTGTTCCTGTGCTAACATCACTAAACGATATAAAATGCTATAGAATTCTTCTAAAAAAATATTATAACTATTTTCAAGTTTACTCACCTGAGTGCTAAAATAATTGTAAGCCATCATGGCTGGAATCGCAGTAAAAAGTCCGATTCCAGTAGCAACGAGTGCTTCAGCAATACCTGGAGCCATCATTGTGAGACTTGCATGATTTGTTCCTCCACCTAAAGAAATAAAAGTGTTCATAATACCATATACAGTTCCAAATAGACCAATATAGGGACTTATAGAAGCTATAGTAGCTAAAAATCCAAGATCTGTTGATAATTCATTAATTCTTTTCGAAAGCACAATACGCATTGAACGCTTCGTACTTTGCATTATAAATTCAGGAGAATTAGAATTTGATTTACGCAGTCGAATAAATTCTCTAAAACCTAAATAAAAAATCTCCTCAGAACCTGAAATTTTATCTTTACACTTTTTAACATCCTGGTAAAACTTAAAAAGGTCTGCTAAACTAGATCCAAATTTATCTTCAAAAATATCTTCATGTTTAAATGCTTTAAATAAAATCATGCTACGTTTGATAATGAGAGTCCAAGAAACAATTGATAAAAAAAACAATATAAATATCACTATTTTTACCAGAAAACTTGCTTGTAAAAATAAATCAATAACTGAGAAATGAGTTATCATCTGTAATTAACACTCCAACAATGGCTAGAATTTGCTTAATCGCATACTTTCAAAAAATAAAAAACAAATAACTGCCTAATAATAATTTTTATGCTACATTCCACAGAAGTTTTAAAAAATTTTAATAATGAATGATGCATCTTGCTCTGCATGAAATGACAATAAAAACGAACATTGCATTTGAAACAAATCAACTATTTTATCTATATAAAAGAAAACAAAGATACTTTTACATCGTTTTTTTTAATCCAAGATGGAAATAGGCCTTTTCTGTAGCAACCCTCCCCCTTGGTGTACGTTGGATATAACCTCCTTGAATTAAGTATGGTTCTAGAACATCTTCTATAGTATCTTTTTCTTCAGCAATAGCTACTGCTATATTATCAAGTCCAACAGGCCCTCCAGAAAACTTAGTTATTATTGTCAATAATAACTTTCTATCCATATAATCAAAACCTTCTGTATCAACATCAAGCATATCAAGTGCTTGAGAAGCTAAGTTTAAAGAAATATGACCATTACCTTTTACTTCAGCATAATCCCGAACACGACGTAATAAACGATTAGCTATACGAGGTGTACCTCTAGAACGACGAGCAATTTCTAAAGCACCTTCAAGTTCTATTGAAATACCAAGATAATTTGCAGAACATAGTATAATATTCTTCAAATCCGCTACGTGATAATACTCTAAACGTTGAGTAATACCAAAACGATCACGAAAAGGTGATGTTAAAGATCCTGCTCTAGTAGTAGCGCCAACTAAAGTAAACGCTGGAAGATCAATTTTAATTGACCGAGCGGCTGGTCCTTCGCCTATCATAATATCTAACTGATAGTCCTCCATTGCCGGATATAAAACCTCTTCAATGATAGGATTTAAACGATGTATTTCATCAATAAACAAAACATCATGTTCTTCCAAATTAGTTAAAATTGATGCTAAATCCCCTGCTTTTTCAAGTATCGGTCCAGAAGTAGAACGAGTATTAACTCCCATCTCATTAGCTACGATATTGGCCAAAGTTGTTTTTCCTAAACCAGGAGGTCCAAAGATTAATAGGTGATCAAGAGCTTCATCACGTAATTTTGCAGCTTTAATAAAAAGTTTCATTTGAGAACAGACATGTTTTTGTCCATGATAATCTGATAACTTTTTAGGACGGATTGAGTCCATAACAATATCTTTTCTTTTAGAAAAAGAATTATCTAGTCTTATTAAACGTTCTGATTCAATCATTATATCTATCCTTAATCAATAATTGGAGTATAATACATCTATCTGTAAAGCAAATACTTCAACTCATTGATTTTAGAGCTGCATAAACTAAACATTCACTTGTCATATCTGGTTTTGCAATCTGAGATACAATTTTTGATGCCTTCATTGGTTTATAACCTAAAGCTAATAAAGCACTAATTGCTTCTTCTTGAGCATGAGCATGAACTTGAGGCAATGCTAATTTTTTATTTAAAGCAGATTCATTTAATATAGAATTAATTGGTCCTTCAAAATTCCCATCTTTAAGGCGATCTTTCATTTCTAAGATTAACCGTTTTGCCGTTTTTTTACCTACACCAGGAAGTTCTAATAGAGCTGAAATATCTTCTCTTGCAACACAAGAAATAAATTGACTGGCTGACATTTTATAAAGAATGTTCAATCCTAACTTTGGTCCGATACCATTAGTTTTTATTACTTCTCGAAATAAAGCCCGCTCTTTTAGAGTATTAAATCCATAAAGCAACTGAGCATCTCCTCGAATGATAAAGTGAGTATAAATAATCACCTTTCTCCCAACATTTGGGAGATTATCAAAACAACTGATTGGCATTTGCATTTCATACCCAACACCATTCACATCCATTAATAACTCTGGCGGTCGTTTCTCAAGAAGGATTCCATGAAGACGTCCAATCACAATAAACCTCTCTAAATTAAAAATCAAAGATATTTTCTTTTCTTTGATATATGAAGGTTATTAGATAATAAATTAATAGTTTTATGTGTATGTGCATGACAAATAGCTACACCTAAAGCATCAGCAGCATCAGAATTTGGCTTTTTAGTTAATTTAAGTATATGTTGAACCATAGTTTGAACTTGATTTTTTTCAGCACGACCTGTGCCTACTACTGCTTGTTTAATTAAACGTGCAGCATATTCATATATAGGCAATTCTAAATTTTCGGCTGCAACAATTGCTGTTCCTCTAGCTTGACCTAGTTTAAGAGCTGAACTTGCATTTTTAGCGATAAAAATTTGCTCAATCGCAAATACATCAGGTTGAAATTTAGAAATAATTTCGGTAATTCCAAGATATATTTTTCTTAATCTTCCCGATATTTTTTCTCCTTTATTTAAAATACATCCACTGTCTAAATAAAAAAGGTTAGGACCTTGTTGATCAATAAGTCCATACCCAGTAGTACGAAAACCAGGATCAATACCTAAAATAATTGACATGTAGTAATCCTTTAACTTGCTGATATTAGATGTTTTTCTTTTTATTTGATACAGACAAATTCAATTCTTCAAGCACTAATGATTTTATAAAACTTGGTGCACTAGTCAACAAACAAGCTGCTGAGGTTGTTTTAGGAAATGGAATAACATCACGTATATTTTCAGTACCACAAAGTAGCATGACCAAACGATCTAAACCAAATGCAATACCAGCATGAGGTGGAGTACCAAATCTCAAAGCATTCAGTAAAAAACCAAATTTTTCTTGTTGTTCATGTTTTTTAATTCCTAAAAGTTCAAAAACTGCTGATTGTATATCTCTATTATGAATTCGAGCAGAACCACCACCTATCTCATAACCGTTCAAAACCATATCATAAGCACTAGAAACTATAGAAACAGGATCAGTCTTTAGTTCTGTTACGCTTAAATTTTCTAGAGGCGATGTAAAAGGATGATGCATAGCATAAAAGTTACCTTCATTATCCTTTGAAAACATCGGAAAATCTATAACCCACAATGGAGCCCAGATAGAATAATCTATTAATTTAAGGTCCTTACCTAATTTAATACGAAGAGCACCTAACGCTTCTGTAACAATATTTTTCTTATCTGCTAAGAATATAATCATATCACCAGATTTAGCTTGAGTGCGATCTAATATACTATTAATTATTGCATCACTCAAAAATTTAGCGACTGGTGAACGAATAGCATTTTTAATACCAATACGTAAATCACCAATTTTCATCCATGCTAAACCCTTAGCACCATACATTTGAACAAATTTAGAGTAATTGTCTATTTTTTTACGACTCAAAACAGCACCACCAGGCAAACATAGAGCTGTAACACGACTATTTATATCATTAGCAGGAATTGAAAAAGTTTCAAATGTAATACATTTTACAAGATCTGCAATATCAATTAACTCTAATGGATTACGTAAATCAGGTTTATCAGAACCAAAACGACGCATTACTTCACTAAACTTCATCACTGGAAATTTACCTAAGTCAATACCTAGTAATTTTTTCCACATATTACAAATCATTTTTTCAGTAATTGCTTGAACATCTTTTACTTTCATAAATGAAGTTTCAATATCAATTTGAGTAAATTCTGGCTGACGATCTGCACGCAAATCTTCATCACGAAAACATTTAACAACTTGATAATAACGATCAAAACCAGATATCATAAGCAACTGCTTAAATAATTGAGGAGATTGAGGTAAAGCATAAAAACTACCTTTTCGAGTACGGCTTGGTACCAAATAATCACGAGCACCCTCTGGAGTTGCTTTTGTTAGTACTGGTGTTTCAATTTCTAAAAAACCTTTGGCATCTAAAAAATTACGCATAAACCTTGATGCTTCAGAACGCAGTTTTAAACGTTTGTACATTTCAGGACGGCGTAAATCTAAATAACGATATCTTAAACGCTGTTCCTCTGAGTTGTCTTGCTTAAAATCAATAGGCAAAGGTTCACTTCGATTAATTATTTTTAACATTGTAGCAAGTAACTCAATTTCTCCAGTTGGCATATCCTCATTTATCTGTATTAAAGGACGAACACGAACAATACCTGTGATAGCAATACAAAATTCATTACGCAACTCATTAGCAATAGAAAAAATCTTAGCAGTATACGGTTCAATAACAACTTGAACAACACCAGAGCAATCTCGCATATCAATAAAAATTAGTCCGCCTAAATCACGACGAGAATGAACCCAGCCACAAAGTTTTATAGTTTGTCCAACAATCGATTTATCAAGTTCACCAGAATAATGAGTACGCATTAAAAATCTCTCTAAAATATAATCCTTTAAATATCATACATTTTTATGAACATTCTCACTACTGAATAAGAAAGGTTAAAGCTAGTCTAAAATAAATATACATGACTTAATCAATTATAATATATTTAAAATATCGAAAATATTCTTTGTATTTAAGATGACAATATTAAATAATCTGCCATATAAATTACCTTTCAAAATATGACAGACAGCAATGGATATGAATGACAATAAAGACACTCTTTTTTCAACATTAGTTGATAGAGTTACTGACTTTACTTTTAATGAACAAGTAGCTCAAGTCTTTCCAAACATGATTCAACGTTCTATTCCAGGATACAATAATATTATCTCAACCATTGGTATATTGGCAAAACGCTTCGCTAAACCCTATTCAAGAATATATGATCTAGGTTGTTCATTAGGTGCCGCAACGATTTCAATGCATAATCAAATTAATCAAAAAGGATGCCGGATTATCGCAGTAGATAGTTCAAATGCCATGGTACAACGTTGCAAAGCGTATCTTAACAAACATCAATTAACTATTCCAATTAAAGTGATTAAAGCAGATATTCGTAATATTAAAATTACTAATGCTTCCGTTGTTGTACTAAATTTTACACTACAATTTATTAATCCAAAAGATAGACAAAGCTTACTCGAAAACATCTACTCAGGTCTTCGTTCTGGTGGAATTTTAATTTTATCTGAAAAGTATATTTTTGAAAATGACGTTTTAAATAAACTTTTAATCAAACTTCACCATGATTTTAAACGCAAAAATGGATATAGTGAACTAGAAATAAAACAAAAGCTCATCGCACTTGAAAATGTAATATATCCAGATTCAATAAAAACCCATAAAATACGATTTAAGGATATTGGTTTTTCAAGCAATGAAACTTGGTTCCAATATTTTAATTTTGGTGCTATGATTGCAATTAAATAACTTTCATTTATATTCATTTAATATGTAAAAATGATTAATTTTTCTAGTTTTTATGAAGTTATCTCTCAAACTACTTCTCTTCAACCTTGGTTAAATACTTTACCTAAACAATTAACATATTGGATAAATGCTAAGAACTCAAATTTTAATCATTGGATTAAAATTTTAAATAAAATTCCGGATACCATACCGGATAATATTGACTTAAAATACTCAGTTTCTATATCTAATAATCACATGATAAATGCAGGAAGGCTTAAACAAATAGAACAATTATTAAAAAGTCTTTCTCCATGGAGGAAAGGTCCATATTCTATATATGATATTTATATTGATTCTGAATGGCATAGTGATTGGAAATGGAATCGTTTGCTCCCACATATATCAAACCTAAAAAATCGTGTAATCTTAGATGTTGGTTGTGGCAATGGTTACCATCTCTGGCGTACAGTAGGTGAAGATACTCAGTTGTCTATAGGAATTGATCCTTCTCGATTATGTTTTATTCAATTTGAAGCAATTAGAAAACTACTTGGGAATGATCAACGAACTCACCTATTACCTTTAGGTATTGAGCAACTTCCAAAACTTAAAGCTTTTGATACGGTTTTTAGCATGGGAGTATTATATCATCGTCGGTCTCCTATTGATCATCTTATTCAACTTAAAGATCAGCTTAGATCAAAAGGTGAATTAGTTCTCGAAACGCTAGTAATTGAAGGAGATCAAAATACAGTACTTTTTCCAGTAGATCGCTATGCTCAAATGCGCAACATATATTTTATTCCTTCAGCATCTGTATTGAAAATATGGCTTAGAAAAACAGGATTTAAAAATATACGAATTGTAAATACACAAACTACGAACATTAATGAACAGCGTCAAACCAAATGGATGATGCATAATTCATTATGTAACTATCTAGATACTAAAGATTCTAGTAAAACAATTGAAGGCTATCCAGCTCCAAAACGAACAATATTAATTGCTAACAAACCTTAAATATCTTAATAGATACTGACCGTTACGTTAAGATGAAACAAGCATTTTATTTTAGTCGAAAGGACGAATTTGCAATTCATATCTATTTTTATAGTAAAACAAAATAGATCCATGATGATTCCAATCTCCAAGAACAATTCTAATTTTATTACCTTTGTCTGTATTTAATTGATGAATGTTTGGTATATGCGTATGACCATGAATCATTAAATCAACATTATGTAAATCAAAAACTTTTTCAACCTCACTAGCTGTCACATCCATAATATCCAATGATTTAAACTTCTTTTTTCCCCTAACATTAGATTGAATTTTATTTATAATAATCCTCTTAAAATATACAGGAATGCAATTAAATAACCATTTCAACCAGGGTTTTCTAACTTTTTGTCGATATTTTAGATATTTTACATCACGTGTACATAAAGTATCACCATGTAAAATAACTGCTTTACGATCATATAAATCTATAACTGCTTCATCTGAAAGTAATCGTATTCCTGTATATTCGGCAAAACGTGTACCAATTAAGAAATCTCTATTACCTCTAATAAAAAAACATGGAACACCTGAACTAGTCAATTTTTTAAGCTCATCTTTAATTAGTGTAGCAAAGCTGGAATTATCATCGTCGCCAACCCAAAAATCAAATAGATCACCCAATACATATACTCTATCAGCTTTAGAAGCTTCTTCACGCATAAACCTAATAAAACAATTAGTAATTTTAGGCAATAAAGGTGTTAAGTGAAGATCTGAAATAAATAATATAGTCATGATAAGAGTCGTATACCAGCTAGCTGATCCTTCAAATAAATAATAAGTTTTAAAAAACTAATAATAATTGTAGAGTATACAGATAGAAATAGTAGATAAAAAACACCTCTAATGAAAAAAAACCTTAATCACTAATAAAAATGTCATGCTAAGAATATATAACACACTAACAAAACAAAAAGAAAAATTTAAACCGATTTCTGATAATAAAGTTGGGATGTATGTCTGTGGGGTAACTGTTTATGAGCTTTGTCATATTGGCCATGCTCGTACGTTCTTATCTTTTGATATAGTCTCTCGCTATCTACGATACCTAGGTTATGAACTGACATTTGTAAGGAATATTACTGATATTGATGATAAGATCATTAATCGTGCTTCTGAAAATGGTGAATCATGTAAATCTCTTACTCAACGCTTGATTTCTGAAATGCACAATGACTTTGATAAATTAAATATTAATAGACCTGATATTGAACCTCATGCAACCCAATATATAAAGGAAATCATAAATTTTATCAGAAAATTAATAAAGCGTGGTTTCGGTTATATAGGTAATAATGGAGATGTTTTGTTTGATGTTAGTAAGTGCCATCATACTATTAATTATGGAAAACTATCAAATCAAAATCTTAAAAAGTTACGGATAGACATTACTATTGATACTCAAAAAACGAAGCGTAATCCACTAGATTTTGTATTATGGAAAATGTCAAAACCTGGAGAACCTGCTTGGAATGCACCTTGGGGTATGGGACGTCCAGGTTGGCATATTGAATGTTCAGCGATGAACTCTGCAATTCTAGGTAAGCATTTTGATATCCATGGAGGCGGATCTGATCTTAAATTCCCTCACCATGAAAATGAAATTGCACAATCATGCTGCGCAAATGATACTCAGTATGTAAATACTTGGATGCATACTGGCATGATGATGATTAATCAAGAAAAAATGTCTAAATCTCTAGGTAATTTCTTTACAATCCGTGAGTTATTACAACAATATAATCCCGAAACTTTACGTTATTTTTTAACATCAGGACATTACCGTAAGAAACTTAACTATACTAAAGAAAGCCTAAAACAGGCAAATTCTTCTTTAAAACGCTTATATACTTCTTTACTAGATTTGAATATGGATATCCCAATCAGCACTAAAGATGAAAAATATTATGCAACTCGTTTTATTGATGCGATGGATGATGACTTTAACACGCCAATAGCTTACTCTATTTTATTCGATATGGCTCACCATATTAATCAACTTAAAACTAATAATATCTATAAGGCTAGTGCTCTTGGAAATTTAATGCTTAAACTTGCAAATATAATTGGTATTCTTTACCAAAAACCAGAAACTTTTTTAAAAGGAAAGAAAAAGAATATAAATAAAAATCAACTTTCAGAGATTGAAACTCTTATTAAACATCGTAATGATTTACGTGCTTTAAAAGATTGGTTTAATGCAGACATAGCACGAAATAAACTAGAGCAAATGGGCATTATTTTAGAGGATACTAAAACAGGAACAAATTGGCGTCGAAAATAATAATAATACGCTAATAATTTTAAATTTTAAAAAATAAAAAGTTAAACTAAATAATTATAGTAGCAATAAAATAAACAATTAACGAGAACGGAAAACAATGCGACCTTTCGATAAGTCATAAGGAGTCATTTCAACAGTTACTTTATCTCCAGTAAGAATACGAATATAATTTTTACGCATTTTACCTGAGATATGAGCAATAACAAGATGACCATTTTCTAATTCAACGCGAAACATTGTATTTGGCAAAGTATCAAGAACAGTGCCTTGCATCTCAATTACATCTTCTTTAGCCATTTTATCCTCTTCTAAATTAATTTTGGTAAAAACAAGTGCCTTTACAGACACAATTTTTCCGTTAAAATATACTCTGAATGGTATTTTACCTTTGCTAGAACTGATTTACCAGTTTTCTCATAAAAAAACAAATTTATTATTTCTCATTAAGTTATTATTTATTATCAAATAAATAATTTATATAGAACTAAACAGTTAAGCTCTCAGTATTAAACTAATATGAGTACGGCTAAGGTTATAATTAGATATTAGTTCTCATAAAAAACGAATTTTTATGAGAATGGGAGTGCGAAGTTTTTCTTATTTAAATATCTTTTTTAAAAAAATCAAATGCTTATATACTAATATTAATAATATCTACTGAAGATTACTTCAATGAAAAACCTTATTTTACAACCTATTCAAAAAATCAATGGCGAAATTCAATTACCTGGTTCAAAAAGTATATCCAATAGAGCATTATTGCTAGCTGCTTTAGCTAAAGGTAATACTTGTTTAATTAATCTTCTAGATAGTGATGATACTTATTATATGCTAAATGCTTTATCTAAATTAGGTGTTTCCTATCACTTAACCAAAAATAAAAAAAAATGCGAAATAGAAGGATTAGGTAAAGTATTTAGTACACCTAAAGGGAGGTTAAACCTTTTTCTTGGTAATGCAGGAACAGCAATGAGACCATTGACAGCAATTTTATGTTTGAGTCAAGGAGAATATATATTAACTGGTGATAAGAGCATGAATAAACGTCCCATCTTTCACTTGGTTCAAGCTTTGCATAAAATAGGGGCTAAAATTGAATATTTAAAAAATAAAGGGTATCCACCTATAAAAATTACTGGTAATACTTTAAAAGGAAATTGTATTTTTATTAATTCTTCTGTTTCCAGCCAATTTTTAAGTGCTATTTTAATGTTAACTCCTTTGATAGAAAAGAAGATTATTATAAAAGTTGAAAATTATTTAGTATCAAAACCCTATATAAATATTACATTAAATATCATGAAAAATTTTGGTATTAACATAATTAATAATAATTACCAAGAATTTATAGTTCCTAAATACCAATCGTATATTTCTCCTGGTGAGTTTTTAATAGAAAGTGATGCTTCATCAGCATCCTATTTCCTTGCTGCTGGAGCAATTAAAGGTGGAAAAGTTAAAGTTAAAGGTATCTCTAAAAAGAGTATTCAAGGTGACATTGAATTTGCTTATGTACTAGAAAAAATGGGGGCAAAAATTGAATGGGGGGAAAATCATATCATCTCTCATGTTAGCCAACTTAACGGAATAGACATGGATTATAACCATATGCCAGATTCTGCTATGACTATTTTGATAGCAGGATTATTTTCTGAAGGTATAACTACTGTACGCAATGTATACAACTGGCGATTGAAAGAAAGTGATCGTTTATTTGCTATGGCAACAGAATTAAAAAAATTGGGGATTACAGTTAAACAAGGAAAGGATTATATTAGTATTAATCCAGCTAGATGGTTTAGGCATATTGCTATAAATACATATAATGACCATCGAATTGCCATGTGCTTTTCTTTAATCGCATTAGGTAGTATGCCTATAACTATTAAAAACTTCACATGTGTATCAAAAACTTTCCCTAATTACTTCGATGAATTACTTAAATTAACCTGTTAGAATTTCTCAGTAATGAACACCTTTTTTTTATATTAAAAAACAGCACTTTTTTAATAAAAGAAGTTTAAAGAACAGGATTTTCAGAAAAATATTTATTTTAAAAATAACAGTACACTATTATTAATTGATAGAAACTTATCTTATATTATTCCTTAAAGGTATTTGAATTATGAGTAAATCACTCGTCGTAGTCGAATCTCCTGCGAAAGCAAAAACCATAAACCAATATCTTGGTAAAGATTTTATCGTAAAATCTAGTATTGGTCATGTTCGTGATCTTCCAAAAACAGGAAAAAGTTATTCAGGAAACAAAACAGATGCCCTTTCTACTAAAGGGATGACTATTGAAGAAAAAACACGAATTAAAAAAGAAAACAAACAGAATACTCTGATTAAAAAAATAGGTATTAATCCATTTCACGGATGGACAGCAAATTACCAAATCCTTCCAGGTAAAGAAAAAATTGTATCTGAATTAAAAGAATTAGCAAAAAATGTCGACAATATTTACCTTGCAACTGATTTAGATCGAGAAGGAGAAGCTATAGCTTGGCATCTTCAAGAAATTATCGGAGGGGATAAAGGTCGTTATAAACGCGTAGTATTTAATGAAATTACAAAAAACTCCATTCAACAAGCATTTAAACAACCTATTGACTTAAATATGAATGGAGTAAATGCACAGCAAGCACGTCGATTTATGGATCGTATTGTTGGATTTATGGTTTCACCTTTATTATGGAAAAAGATTGCTAGAGGTTTATCTGCAGGGAGAGTTCAATCTGTCGCAGTCAAAATTTTAGTCGAACGAGAGCAAAAAATCAAAACATTTATTCCAGAAGAATTTTGGGATATTTATGTGAATACATTAACTAAAAATAATAATTGTCTTTGCTTGCAAGTTATAAAAAAAAATAATTTAACTCTAAAAGTAGCTAACAAAGCTGAAACTAAATTAATTACTAAAATATTAAAAAATGCAGAATACGAAGTTTGTAACCGAGAAGATAAATCAACTTTAAAAAAAGCACCTGCTCCATATATTACTTCGACATTGCAACAAGCAGCAAGCACAATATTAGGATACAGTGTCAAAAGGACTATGATTTTATCTCAAAAACTTTATGAAGCAGGTTACATCACGTATATGCGTACTGACTCTACCAATTTGAGTGTTGAAAGCATAGAATCGGCACGTAAATATATTGTTAATGAATTCGGGAAATCATATTTACCAATTAAATCTAACATATATAATAATAAACCAGGTGCACAAGAAGCCCATGAAGCTATTCGTCCTTCAGATATTACAGTCCAAGCTCAGAAATTAAAAAACATGGATCAAGATGCATGTAAATTATATACATTAATCTGGAATCAATTTATTTCATGCCAAATGACAGAAGCTCAATATCATTTAACAAAGATTTATGTAAAAGCAGAAAAATATATATTACAATCTAAGGGGCGAATCTTAAAATTTGATGGATGGACACGTGTTCAACGCCCATTTGGAAAACAAAATGAAGAAAAATTACTTCCAACAGTTCAGATTGGAGATAAATTGAAATTTAATCATATAAAAACCAAGCAACGTTTTACAAAACCACCAACTCGTTTTACCGAAGCCTCTCTTGTTAAAGAACTTGAAAAAAAAGGAATTGGTCGACCATCAACCTATTCTGCAATTATTTCTACTATTCAAGAACGTGGTTATGTGAAATTAGAACAACGCCGATTTTATTCAGAAAAAATGGGAGAGATTGTTACAGATCGTCTAAATACTAGCTTTGTTGATTTAATGAACTATAATTTCACAGCTAGAATGGAAAAACAGCTTGATCAGATCGCTGAAGGTAATGCCAATTGGAAAACTATTCTAGATAGCTTTTTTAATGATTTTACTCATGATTTACAACGAGCAGGAAAAGATATCAAATATGGTGGAATGAAACCAAACTATATAGTAGAAACTAATATACCATGTCCAACATGCACACGACCAATGGTAGTTAGAATAGCATCAACTGGAGTATTCTTAAGCTGTTCTGGATATGAATTATTACCAAAGGATCGTTGTAAAACCACAATTAATCTGAGCAAAGAAAATTGGAATAACAACATCTTATCAGAAGAATCAGAAACTGCTGCTTTGCGAGCTAAAAAACGTTGTCAAAACTGTAAAATGGCAATGGATGCATACTTTATTGACGATAAACATAAAATACACCTTTGTGGAAGCAATTCATCATGTACTGGCTATATTATTGAAATTGGACAATTTAAAGGACAAGGTTATTCTGGTCCTCTTATTAAATGCGATAAATGCAATGCTGATATGCTACTCAAAAACGGTCGATTTGGGAAATATATGGACTGCACTAGCAGTGATTGTAAAAATACTAGAAAAATTTTAAAAAATGGCGAAGTAGCACCGCCAAAATTAGAACCAATACACTTCCCTGAACTACCTTGCAAAGATTCAAATGCTTATTTTATATTACGTGATGGTGCTTCTGGTTTGTTCATGGCAGCAAGTAATTTCCCAAAATCTCGTGAAACAAGAGCCCCATTAGTTAAGGAACTAATTAACTTTAAAGAGCGCCTACACTCTAAGCTTTTGTATTTAACATTGGCTCCAAGTGAAGATCCTAGTGGTCTTTCTACAGTAATTCGTTTTAGCCGTAAATCAAAAGAAACCTATGTTCGTTCCGAATTAAACGGAAAACCTTCTGGTTGGAGTAGCTTCTATATTGAAGGAAAATGGGAAATTATGGACACACGAAAAAAAACTCTAAATAGAAGCAAATAAACCAAGAAACTATTTAGATAAAAACTGTTAACCTCGAAAAACAGACATAAAGAAAGCAAATAAAATTATTATCCGGTTTTAAAAAAACTATTTTTTTCTATAAACAACTGCTTAACCGTATTAACTATAGCTTGAGTTTGAGAATCAAATTCAACATTAATTCTATCACCTACCTTACGTTTGCCAAATAAAGTACGTTTTAATGTTTCAGGGATTAAATGAACACTAATACATTGACCTTCAATTTTCCCTATTGTTAATGAACAACCATCTAACGCAATATAGCCTTTCTCTAAGACATATGGCACTGAATATAATGGGACTGTAAAGCAAATAGTAAGATTATTCTCAGTTTCAATAAGTTTATCAATTTTACTTGTAAGTGAAATATGTCCAGATATACAATGGCCACCAATTTCATCTCCAAATTTAACAGCTCTTTCTATATTCACCAACATTCCCTCAGTTAACTCACCAAGATTAGTTAACCTAAGGGTTGTTTCTATTATATCAAATGAAACTAGATTACCATCAATGTGAGTTACTGTTAAACAACAGCCGTTATGGGCAACAGAATTTCCTACCATAAGACCATCGTTCATCATTCCTAATAATTCAATAGTATGAGTTCGAAAGTTCTTTTTTTTCTCAACCGAAATTAACTTTGCCATACCTTGTACAATACCAGTAAACATTTTAAAAAATCTGTAAGTTTTCAATAGCACTAAGTATGACATTTTTTTATTATTCTAATCAAGATTCATAAGAAGTAATATTCTATATTTTATCAAACTTTAATACCTGCGAATTAGGAAGAAGCACTATGCATAGCTATAAAAATGAAATGTATAATTTAATTAAACTGGCTGTGCCTGTATTAATTGCATCTATTTCGCAAACTAGTATGAACTTTGTTGATACAATTATGGCGGGGGGCGTAAGTACTATCGACATGGCTGCTGTTGCTATTGCATCTAGTATTTGGTTGCCTTTGATTTTATTTGGTGCTGGTTTATTAACAGCTTTAGTACCAATAGTAGCTCAACTGAATGGTTCTGATCAGCAAATTAAGATACCTTTCGAAATACAACAAGGGATTAGCCTTGCTATTATTTGTTCTATTCCGATTATTATGATTCTTTTGCAAATAAGAACAATTTTAGATATCGTAAAACTTGAACCATTAATAACGATAAAAATTAGTGGTTATATATACGCAATGATATTTTCTGTACCTGCCTGCTTATTATTTCAAACTTTGCGTAGCTTAACTGATGGTTTATCTCTAACAAAACCTGCTATGGTTATTGGAATTATTGGATTAATAATAAATATCCCAATAAATTGGATGTTGGTATATGGTAAGTTTGGTCTTCCTAAATTAGGAAGTATAGGTTGTGGTATAGCTACTTCCATCGTTTACTGGTTAATGTTTATAATGTTATTAATTTATATTTTAATATCTAAACGTATTGCGCATATCCAATTGTTTTTTCATTTCTATAAACCAAGAGTACAATCAATTATAAAGCTATTTAAATTAGGGATACCAATTGGGGCTGCAACATTTATCGAAGTCACTCTATTTGCAATAGTTGCCTTATTTATAGCTCCATTAGGACCTAATGTAGTTTCAGCTCATCAAATTGCAATTAATTTTTCATCATTAATATTTATGTTGCCAATGAGTATTGGTGTTGCAGTTAGCATACGTGTTGGTCATCAGCTTGGAAAAAGAAATCTAAAAGGTGCAAAAATTACTTCAAAAGTTGCTGTTACTATTGGATTTTTTTTAGCACTGATAACAGCAATATCAACTATAATATTTAGAGAAAATATTGTATTGCTTTATAGCAATAATAATACAGTGACAAGCATTGCTATGGAATTATTGCTATTTGCCGCATTTTATCAATGTACAGATGCTATTCAAATTATCTCAGCAGGAGCTTTACGTGGATATAAGGATATGAAAAGCATATTTAATCGTACATTTATCTCATATTGGATACTTGGCTTACCAATAGGTTATATCTTAAGTATGACGAATATTATTGTGGAACCTATGGGAGTCCATGGATTTTGGATTGGGTTTATTATAGGAGTTTCATCAGCAGCATTTCTTCTTTCTTTAAAATTACACATGATACATCATAATAAATCTATTAAATTGAAATTTATATCTAAATAATTAAACTTAATGGACTAAGTCTTACTTAAAAATCTAATAATAAAAGTTAATCTAAAGATTATAAATAATAAACTTAAATTAAAAGACAATAAATTCTGCTTAGTACTAATACTCCAACTATAATAGAGAAAACAATTATGAACATTCATAAAGTAGAAAAAAGCAACACAGTTTTAACATTAGTAATTATTGGAAATTTAGATACTAATAATAGTCGTTTAGCACAAGCATGTATTGATGATATTCTTACTAAAGATACACACAATGAAATTGAAGTAGATTTCAGTAAAGTAAAATTTTTAGATTCATCTGGCATAGGTGCACTTGTCTATCTTTATAAACGCCTTATTGAACGTGAACGTAATATGTATATTAAAAATGCAACAGGACAACCGTTAGAATTTATGAAATTACTACGTATTAATCAAGCAATCTCTATTAGTTAGCTAATTAAATCAACTATAAAAGTTGTAAATCATTTGGTTGTTTTAAGATGTATGTCAACTCAATAACTATATCGATGATTATATGGATTTTTTTCTGCTCTGGATGTAGTAGCCTTTTCAATTTAGCAAATAACAAACCAGAGAAGAATATATTATTTAAATCCTTAAAATATGAATCTGATGATTTTTTAAAAGAAACTAATGAACTTCAATTAAATTGGGAAATGAACAAATTGCATCTTGATATGTTAATTCAAAAGGGAGCTAAATGGTGCTTTCCTGCCATAGTAACTCAAGCAGTTATCACACAAGACAGAATTGCTCATGAATTAAAAGATAGCCTATTAATAGATGCAGCAAATGGGATTTTAATCCAGCATAACCGCCTTAACCAATTAGAATCTCGTCTTAATTATGTCATATCAAAAACCAGCTGCCAGCCTCCACTACAGCAAGATACATTTAATCAAAAAATAACTGTTATTAAAAAAATCTCCAATATTCTTAATTCTGATAATCAATTTGCCCATGATTCAAGTGAAATTAACCCAAAATATATGAGAAAACTCGCTGAAGCTGCTAATTTATTGCTAATTCATAATTATCTTAACTTATCTATAACTGGTCATTCAGATTCAACTGGTAATAAAAAATATAATGAACAACTATCTATGATGAGAGCTACACAAGTAAAACGTTATTTGTGCATCTTTGGTCTTGAACCAGAACGAATTATTACTCATTCACTTGGAGAATCTGTACCTCTATTTAAAGGAAATTCACCTGAAATTAATTTAGCAAATCGTCGTGTAAGTATAGAAATCATTCCAGATTGGAAAGATGCTTTTAGTATGCTAAAAAAGGACGACTATGAACTTAAATAAAATATTCCTTACTACGTTTTTAAAGTTGATGCTATTTCTTAATTTAGTCCATGCTTCATCACAAGAAAAAATAGTAAAAATTGGTGATTTGATCCAAGTAGATCTACCTGGAGAAATCACTTTCAATCGTAGTTTTCAAGTAGATAAAAGAGGTCGAATTTATTTACCTGAAGTAGGTTCAATTTATGTTGCAGGTTATAATGAAACACAATTAAAAGATAATGTGATAAAAATATTACAAACAACCTTTCGAGATATTTCTAATGTCAAAATATTTATTGCAAAACAACAAATTCTTATTTTTATACAAGGTTACGTAAAAACTCCAGGAGAATATGTTTTTCCAGATAATACAAACATTCAAATGGCTATATATAAAGCTGGAGGATTACGGCCAGGGGCTCAACTAGATAGTATGCTGATTAAGCGTTCAAACACTAAAATACAATTTAACTATAAAGCTTTTTTAGATACTGGTAATGAATCTCAATTGCCTATTTTACAACCTCTAGATATACTGTTTGTTCCTGCCTCTCCTCTTGTAAGTAATATTGAATCAATTTTTAACCATGGAAAAGAAGATTTTGATGATATTAAAGATGAACGAAGTGCCATTAAAGTATTTGGCGAAGTAAACTCACCAGGTTCATTTTCATATAAAGAAAACATAGATCTTATAGATATACTCATGAGATCTGGTGGAGTGACACGTTATGCTACAATTGAAAAAATTCGTATTATTAGTAATAATTCACCAAAATTATTTAATTTGAAAAATTATCTAGATACTGGAAATACATACTTGCTTCCAAAATTAAACCCTGGTTCAACCGTTTTTGTACCAAAACAAGAAGATGAAATAAAGTCAGGTTTTAATACTATCTATGTTATGGGGGAAGTGGCGAATCCAGGTGCTTACGAAAGTAAAGATGGAGCAACCTTTATAGATATTCTTGCTAATGCAGGTGGGCCTACTCGTTTTGCTGAAACAAGACAAATTCGAATTATCAAAGAAAATCAAAAGGTTATCAAATTTGATCTTACAGCTTACACCGAAGGTTTAAAAGACTCAGTTATTCCTAATATCGCTCCTGGAGACTCTATCTTTGTTCCTGAAAAAATAGATATAAACGAAAAATCCTGGTTAAAAGTTTCATCTAATAGAGCTGTCAACGTTATTGGCCAAGTTATCAATCCAGGTCGAATCGAATGGTCAGATGAAATGAATCTAATTGACCTGTTAGCTCATGTTGGTGGTCCAACTCGTAATGCAGATACAACAAAAATTGAAGTTGCAAATATCGATAAAAATATACATCTATTTAATCTAGATGCTCATATAAAAAATGGAGCTCCTTTATCAAGTTTACCAAAAATCACTGCAGGAGCTATTGTAAGAGTTAGAAATTTACCACAAGATCCAAAAAATAATAAATCTCACTGGATACAACAAAGCTCAAACAAGTCAATATATATTTTAGGTCAAGTAAATTCACCAGGACGGTATCATTATACTAAAGAAATGAATTTTCTTGATATTTTATCAGCCGCAGATGGTCCTAATAAGGATGCTGATATTCAAAATATTCGAATTACACATCGTGATAAATTATATGCACAAGTTAGCAAACTAGACCTATCACTTTACTTTGAAACAGGAGATGAAAGCTTGCTTCCTAGAGTAACCATGGAAGATATAATCTATATACCAGAGAAAAATCGTAACTGGATTGAACGATCAAAAGAATCAACAGTACGAGTATTGGGAGAAATCCATAAACCTGGTCGTTATGTATTTAGAAACAATATGACAATCTTAGACTTATTAGCAGAAGCAGGTGGTCCAAATAATCGTGCACATTTAGAAAAAATATCCATTATCAATATGTCATGTTGTCAAAATCAAGCTCGTACTTTTAATTTTATTGAATTTACTAAAACCGCTAATATAAGCATACTACCTGCTTTAAGAGCTGGAGATACAATTTATATTCCAGATCGTAGAAATAGTTTTTTAGAAAAAATACGCCTTGGATTAAATGATATTATTCGTCTTAGCACAACAATTGCTTTATTGAAGTCACTATAATGATTATTCCTTCTACTCATGCAGAAATAGAACAAATATATTTAACTACAGAACTTAGCAACTGTAAATCCTTGTGTATTACCGCTTGCCAATCAGGAGATGGTGTAACTTCTATTGCTAGTGCATTAGCTGAACGTTATTTACTGGCAGGATATAAAACTTTATTAGTTGACCTTAATATGTTCCATCCAGCATTTCGGAAATTAAGTCTACATTCAGGAAAAACAATAAAAGAGCATTGGATTGAAGATAGTTACAATCACCGTTTATTTACTGGGATAACGATCCCAAATGACTCATCAAAACAACTAGCATATAAAGACCCTTCTGTTATGAAAGGATTAATAGAAAAATGGCTAAATCACTTTGAACGTATTATTATTGATACCTCTCCATTATTAAAAATCAATCGAAATAATATTCCAGCTCAAAATGTAGCAAGTGCTTGTGAGAAAACAATATTGATAGTAAGAGGAGGGATTACTACAATTAACCAAATAGAAACTGCTATTTCATTACTTAAACTTGAAACAATTTCATTGCTTGGAACTGTACTTAATAAAAAAGAACAAACTCCCTTGAATCAAGAACTCATATGCACATTCAGAAAAATACCATTCATTTCAAAAACTCTACGTGATAAAATTGAATCGTGGTTACTTAAAAATACATTTCTATCTTAATCTACTTCAAGATAATAGCAATGTTACCTTTGATAATACTACTAGCTGAGTAGATAAAATAGGCATTGCTATAAAACAAATAAATTGGTAATAAATACTATACTTGCTGATTGCTATATAGCAAGATAGAAGATATTAATCTCATCTTAAAAAAATTTATCGAACTATTGTGACTAAAAGTATAGAAATGCTTGAATTTAAATCTTAAAAAATAAGATTATCTAAGTGAACTAGTAAAATTAAAAAAACTTTTTAATTCGAAATACTAATAAAGTAATCTCCTTTTTATATAAACTTCAGATAGTTGCAAAGCAATCTATTAAATTATCCATAGACAGAAGAAAACTAGGATTTAAACTTATCTTTTTATCAAAAGATTTAATTGTAAAGTAAAGATGAGGTCATGCAATCTAAAGTACTATTAGTGGAAGTGTTCTAGGACACTTGCTATTTTTTATAGAAAATACATACAAAATGAATTCTTTGAACTATTTCATGTTTTACAAATTGGAACTTTTACTCCTTTAGGTGCAATAAAAGAAATTAAAGTTAATGTTCATATTACATATACTACTAATCGTGTTTCCTTTACGGGAAGTTATTAAAGAAGGAAGATTTAGAGAGGATTTTTATTATCATAACGCCTCGTACCAGTAGAAATTTCTCCTTTGAGAAAATAGGAGATAACCTAATAATCTTAGCTAATTGTTTTCTTAAAAAATATGATAAAGAAAACGAAAATAAAGTTTCAGTAATTGATCAAGAAATCTGCTTCATTACTTATGAGTTACTCATGACCTAGCAACATAAGACAGCTACAAAACGTCATATGTTATGTTGTAGTTCATTAATAATGAAACAAATCAAAAAATATTTATCTATGATTAAATCGCATCATAATATTAAACTAATATGGAAAATAGAAAAAGAGAGCATTCAAAATGCTATTAATTATTATGATGGAAACATATTAAATACTTCTAGAACTAAGCCCTTTTTCTGTTTACAGAAAAAAACAGGAATGAAATCTAAAAAATATGAGCAAGATACAATATAACACTAAAAAAAAACATAAAGTGTGGCTTCTGATCGATAGTTTAATTTATGGTGGAATTGAAAGTCATGTATTAGAGTTAGCTAAAGGATTAAAAGATCACTCTATTAATGTAACAGTCGTGTTTATTTCACATTATAATAAAACAACCATACTAGATCAAAAACTGAAAATAGCCTCTATACCTTACTTTTTTGCAAATAAAAAATTTCCAGCATTAAATCATTTTGTATCTCTTAAGATAGCTATTAAATCTATATTACCTAATTTGATCCATACTCATGGCTATAAAGCAAATTTATATATTAGAACTATTAGGTATTTTTTCAAATATCAATATATCAAACAAATTTCTACTTACCATGCAGGTGAAAGAGCGACAGGAAAAATACGGCTATATGATTTATGTGATAGGTACACTGCTTGCTTATCTAGTGTGTGTTTAGCTGTTAGCAAATCTATTCAACAAAAACTACCTACTACTCATTCATATGTGATTAATAATTTCATTTCACTTAAAAATATAACAAAATCTAAAGGAACTGAAATAGCTTTTGTTGGTCGATTAAGTCATGAAAAAGCTCCAGATAGGTTTGTTAACCTTGCAAAACAATTTCCAGAAAAAATATTCCACTGTTATGGAACTGGTCCTATGAAACAAACAGTTCTCCTTAGCAAACCAAATAATCTTATAATCCATGGCTATCAAATAAATATGCATAATGTATGGAAAAATATTAGTGTACTTATAATATGTTCACGTTATGAAGGAATGCCTATGGTAGCACTTGAAGCCATGGCTCGAGGTATTCCGGTCTTTTCATTGAAAGTTGGAGATATGGAAGCACTTATTCAATCTAAATACAACGGATTTCTTGCTAAAAATATCGAAGAACTCAGTCATCACTTAAATAACTGGTTTATAATGTCTGATAATGCACAATTAATTATCCGTCAAAAAGCTATAGAAACCATTTATAAATTTTATTCTTCTAAAAAGACTATTCCAAAAATTTTACAAATCTATCAAATTTGAAAAATAATATAATGAATATCTTTATCTTCAAATTAGCCTTCCATTCGCAATGAATTGAAATAAAAAAATAATATTAAACTTAAAGTAAATAAATGAAAAATAGCAAACATATCTTATTTGTTCACTATGGTGAAAATTGGATTAGAGGTAGCGAGCAATGCCTATTAAACTTAATTCAGCATATCAATAAAAATGATTATACTCCATTTCTATGGACAAATAATAAAACTCTTCATATTAAAGTTAAAAACTTGGGATTCTGTAGTAAATTAAGCAAATTTTTAATTCTTTTTGGTTGGAAAAGCCCCAGGTTTAATTTTCTGCTTTGGAAAAAACAAATTGATTTCGCTAAAAAATATATTTTTGATAAAAATATAGATCTAGTTCATGTTAATAGTGCTGCTCCTTGTCAATGGATGATTTTTCCTGCCAAATCAATGAATGTTCCAATGATTACACAACTTCATAGTGATTACTCAGTATATGAAAGAACTACATTAGGTCTTCATCTATCACCTAAAATAATTGCAGTAAGTAAAGCTATTACAAACCAACTAATTTCTGATGGATACCCAAAAGATCGCTTATTTGTAATACCAAATGGTATAGATATAAATCATTTACGTAAAAGTATAAAAATTGATATAAAATCTAACCTTTATCTACCAAAAAATAGTTTTATTTTTACCACCATAGGTTCACTAATTTATCGAAAAGGCATAGATAGAATTATCATTGCAATAGATCGATTAATACTAAAATATCCATATATTCACCTAATAGTTATTGGTGATGGACCACAAAATAAAAAATTAAGAGAACTTACAAACCATTTAAATTTGCAAAATCATATACACTTTATTGGTAATAAAAAAAATCCTCAGAAATGGTTACTGGATACAAATGCTTTTGTACTTGGATCCCGTAAAGAAGCTTTTGGTTTAGTAATTATTGAAGCTGCATTGGCTGCAGTACCAATAATTGTTCCTAATGAAGGAGGAATTCCAGAAATTATTACTCATAGAAAAAATGGGTTTTTATATAAAAACTCTGGCATCCAACCATTAATGAAAACTATGCAATATATTATTGAAAATCCTAAATTAGCACTAAACATAGGAATAGAAGCAAAAAAATACGTATTAAAGAATCATTCCATTACTTATAATACGAAACAGTTTGAAACTATTTATAAACAAACAATTGAAGAAAACTATTCAAAAAAAATTTATTTTTGGAAGATTTTCTATCCATTAAAAACTTTCTTTTTCAATAAGTTTAAGTTAATGAAAAAATATGTACTTTAGTCACTATTTAATCTTTGACCCAATTCCATTTTCTGGTGGGTCTAAAATTGCAATACAAAACATAATAGCACTAACTAACTCTAGCAAAAATAAATTCACTATAGTTACTATAGATAAAAAATCTTGGAGAAATGCACCTTTTTTAAAAAACAAGAAAATATGCATACATCAATTTCCAAACTTTCTATATTTAAGTCAAAGCAGCTCTTATTTCGCATTTTTGTGCCAGCAGTTTTTCTTTACTTGTGTGCTTCTTTATAAATTACTACGCATATCACGTGTTAATTACCTAATTGGAAATTCTAGCCCAGGAGTTGACATAGCCATATATTTAATACAACTATTTATAAAAATCCCTATCATACAAATAGTTCATGGAAAAGTAGCAACTTCATACTCAATCGGGTACTGCCTTACTAGAGCGAAACAAGTATTTTACTTGCCCTCAACAAAAGCAAGCCTATCCAAAGCTATATATTTTTACCTAAAAAAACAAAAAAAATCTCATACAAACTTAAGACTTAAATGCCAACAGATATTAGAAAGTAAGAATTTTCAAGAATTTATTAATGGCATTCCAAAAGATCGCTGGCCATCTCAGTGCCAATATAGCTTGCCTGTATTATTTTGGAGCGCATCATTATTACAATGGAAAGGCTTAGAATTACTTATAAAATCGGCTGACATGTTAAATTTCCCAAAACTATTAACTACAAATATTTGTTTTATCCGTCCAAAACATATAAATTTACCTATTTCTAAAGCTCCGATACCTATAAAAAACTTTCACTGGTATGAACAACCGAAAAATCTAGATTCTATTCGACAAGCTAGTAATATATTCATTTCAACAAGCAAAGAAGAACCATTTGGACTATCTATTTTAGAGGCTATGGCCTCAGGGATGTGTGTGATTATACCTAAGGATGGCTCTTATTGGGATTTGATTTTAACTCACAATATTAATTGTATTAAATACTTAAAAAATAATGCAACTTCGCTTAATAACGCTATTTTATATGCCAGTAGTAATATAGATACTATACAATCTATAGGACGAGCTGCCTTCAATATTGCTAATCTGTACCAAGCAGAATACACTTATAAAGCAATTATCAATTATTTAAATAATCAAAGAAATACAAATAATTACCTTGACTCTAGAACATCTTCCAATTCAAAAGAGTAATATAAAATGCACTTTCTACATAAACAATTCCAGCCTATTAAATATATGTTTGTTTATGCTGCAAGTATATTATTAACCAAAGGAATGTCACTCATAATGCTTCCAGTTATTTCTAGTTATTTCACACCTACACAATTAGGAAAACTAGAGCTTATTGCAACAACATCAACCTTTCTTTGTTTATTATCTGGATTTGCTATGCAAGAAAATTTATATCGTTTTGTTGGGTATAAAAAAAAACCAGAAGAGAGATTTAAAGAAACTAATAAAATTTATTCTAATTCGCTTACCTTATCAACTATTATGGCTATGCTAATTTTAATTCTATTATTTAGTATTCCAGAAGCAAGCTATGCATTTAATCGAATAGAAATTATATTTATTTGTCTTGTACTCTGTTTTGAAACAGCACTTAATATCAGCACTTCATGGCTTCGATTACAAGATAAAGTTTCTACATTTTTTATTGTCAGTACATCATGTTGCATAATACAAATAACTGGCATTATCCTTGTTCTCAAGATATATCCAGATATCACATTATTTTATGTAGTTGGTGTTTTATCTACATTTATTCAATTAGTTATACTTCACTTTATCAATCAATTTCAATGGCAGTGGAATAGCTTTAAGGAATTAAAAATACTTTTGAGGTACTCTACTCCGTTAATGATATCGACAGTAATTACATTTGGATTAACAGGAGCTGAAAAATGGATAATAGGCTATTCTACTTCAATGGAAAATCTTGGATTATACTCTATTGCAACTAAATTTTCTCTTGCAATGTGTATCTTAGTGCAACCATTTGGAATGTGGTGGATACCAAAACGTTTTCAGTCCTTAGAGGAAAAGGGTAAATTGTATACAGTTAAAATAACGCAATTTGGAATACTTTATATTTCTATCCTATCTATTTTTACAGCTTGCACTAGCCAAATATTTATTCAACTCTTACTAGAGAAAAGTTATCATAATGCTTGTTATTTAATTATAGGAGCAGTCATTATTGCATTTTCTAAGGAAATAACTAATTTTATTAATATTGGCATTCTCAATAGTAATAAAACTCACTGGATATTGAAAATTGATTTGATTTCTAGCAGTATAGGGCTTGCCTTATGTTATACAACAGTATCGTACGGAATAGTTGGAATTCTTTTATCTGTGGTGTTTGGCCAAATATTACGAGCTTTATTAATATTTTATTTTAGCCAAAAAATATTACCCCTTCCTTATCAAAGCTTTCCTTTAATAATCATTCTGTTAATAACTGGTCTATGCTTATTATTAAGTTTTTTTTACAAAAAAATCATTGTACTTAGTCTAATTTTCATTATTGGAATTACTGCTAGTATTTTCGTAGCGTATTATAGTGCTTTTTTTACAGGCATTAGAATATCATCTCCTTACATTTCTAAGAAAAAAAATACCAATGAACTATAGCTTCTCATTAAAATTAATTATATTTAGTACTATGTTTTTTTTCTGCTTTATTATTACAACTACATGGTATTTTTTTCCTAATCCTATAATCCCTATTGCAATTAGTTTAATCCCATTAGGAGTAATTTTTATATTTAATCAACCATTTTGGTTAGTAATTTTATTTATTATATTTTCTTTTTTTAGGATCCATGAAGCTATTCCTATTTTATACAGTCTAAAAATCCCTTTATTTCTATCATTTTCATCATTATTTTCTTTATTCTGGCATATTTTTATAAGTAAAAAAATTAAATTATACTGGCATTCTTCATTGACTTGGTTAGCAATTTTTTGGGGATTAACCACAATAGGTATATTTACAGCTTCCAATATAGAATTAGCAATGAAAATGTTTAAAGATATATATTGGAAAATAATTGCCATGACTTTTTCCGTTATATGGTTAATTAATAAGGAAAAGTATATTGTACAAATTTTAATATCCATAATTTTTTCTGGAACTTTAATAGCAATAATTACACTTTATAATTCAATAAATGAAATTGGATTAGTTGAAAATACTAGAGTTACCATTGGACGTAATATAGGTTCGATGCTAGGTGATCCAAATGATCTTGCTTTAGTATTGATGCTTCCTTTAGCTTTTTCTATTAGCTTACTAATTACTAAAAAAAAAACATTTTTCGTATCTATTATTGCTTCAATTTCAAGCATACTATTAATACTGGCAGTTATGTCAACACAAAGCAGAGGCGGCTTATTAGGTTCTATATCAATACTCCTATTTTATGCCATTAAAATTATACCTTCTAAATTATTTCTAATTTTATTTGGAATCGTAAGCACCTCCTTCTTTTATTTTATTTCTGGAATACACAATAGAATTTCAGGAGGAACTCTTGAAGCAGGAATAGGAGAATCAGTAATAGGTCGACTACTTGCCTGGGAAGCAGCTTATAAAATGGCTATAGATTATCCATTCACTGGAGTAGGTCTTAATAATTTTCTTCCAAACTATTTTTTTTATACTTCATACTGGGATGGTTCAAACCACGCTGTTCATAGTACTTGGTTTGGTGTATTAGCTGAAACTGGTATGCTTGGTTTTTGTATATTCATAATGTTTATTTTTTCTGTTATTAACACTGCGAGAACCACTCTCACTAATATAACTAAAAAACAAAAATCAGTTGAGACCACTTTATTAGTAACTGCTAATGCTATTTATGCAGGTTTTATTGGAACTATAGTTTCTTCTACTTTTCTGACACAAGGATTTAATTGGCCAATTTACCTTCTTTCAGGATTGACTATAGCAATTTCAAATCTAATACAAAATAGTTCTCACAATCAAAGTCATATAAAAAAATAATATAATTCATTGAATAAAAAATATTATTTATATAGCTAAAAAATGTAAGCTGTATTGCGCTATCTACTCCACATATTTTGAATAAAAGACTATATTTAATTTATATAATTATGCTCAACACCTTACAAATTTTATTTAATGCGCCGAACTTTAAAGAAGAGTAACATGATTTTATTGTTACCAAAGTAATGTTTTGAAAAAAATATAATCCTTCTCTATATGTTATAAAATTCAGAAAAAGTAATAAAAAAATAGAGAAAGCTATTGAACTTGGAGTATTTTAAATGAAACGAGATCTAATTGTCTTTGGCGAAGATTTTAATGGTCTTCCTTCTAGTACACAATATTTAATTAAAAACCTTTCTCACAACAGAAAAGTTTTATGGATAAATTCTATAGGTTTACGTCAACCAAAACTAAATTTAATAGATATAAAACGTTCCTGTAGTAAAATTTTTTGCAAAAAACAAACAGATTCATTACTAAAAAATATTACTGTAGTTAATTTAAAAACTATTCCTGCACCACATTCTATTCTTGGTAGAAAAATTGCAAAATATCTTATGCTTTATCAACTTAAACCCATTTTAAAACAATTGCAGTTAAATAAACCTATTTTGTGGTGCTCTCTACCAACAGCAGTAGATTTGTGTGGTTACTTAGGTGAATCCAAAATAATCTATTATTGCGGAGATGATTTTAATTCTTTAGCCGGTGTTGATCACAATTCAGTAATAAAACATGAACAAAAAATGATTAAAAAAGCGAATCTTATCTTTTCTGCAAGTAAAGAAATCTTACTTAAGTTCCCAATTTCTAAAAGACAACTACTACCACATGGAGTTGAATTTAAACTTTTTAACACCCCAGTTCCAAGAGCTATAGATTTGCCTAATAATGGTCGCCCTACAGCAGGTTTTTACGGCAGTATATCAAACTGGTTAGATTATGAAATGCTTGACAAGGTTACTAAAAACAATCAAAACTGGAATTTTGTATTTATTGGTCCACAACAATTAAAACCTTCTCTACTTCCAACTTACAAGAATGTATACTATTTAGGTAAAAAACAACACCACCAACTTCCTCAGTATAGTCAACATTGGAATGTTAGCTTATTACCTTTTAAACTTAATCCACAAATTTTATCATGTAACCCTTTAAAATTAATGGAATATTTAGTTGTAGGGAATCCAATTATATCTACTCCATTTCCTGCATTAACCCCATTTAAACACTTAATTAATATTGTTAAAAACAGCGAAGAAATGTCCCGAGTTCTTTTAAAGCCTTTAAAAAAAAACCAGCATAATATAATTAAATATCATTCTTGGAAAGAACGAAGTATCTTTGTTGATTCAATCTTAGAAAGAATATGAATGAATTTAAACTAATTGTTATTATCAATGCCGCTTGGAGAAGACGTTATTTAATTTTTCTACCTGTTTTTATTTTTCCTTTTGTTGGCTACGCTATAGCATATTTAGCACCAACAACTTATCATTCTCATACCAGTATGCTTATTCAAGAAACGGCAAAAATGAATCCATTTTTGCAAGATATTGCTGTTTCCACTATGTTACAAGAACGTTTAAATGCACTAGGAACACTATTAAAAAGCCGTCATATTATTCATTCTGTTGCATTAGAACTGGGATTAATAAATGAAACAATGACACCCAATGAGATAGAAAAAGCTACGAAAAAAATATCAAAAAGTCTTACTGTTACTAAATTAGGGGAAAATTTTTTAAAAATTGAACTTGAATCTAATAAACCTGAAGGGATGAAAGATCTTTTACAATCAATAAGTAATCATTTTATTGAACAACTACTATCCCCAGAACGTTCATCAATCCAAGATTCTGGCAATTTTTTTAAATTTCATATAAATAAAAGAAAACTAGAACTTGAAATTGCTGAAAATGCATTAGCTAAATATAAAAACAATAATATAAATTTAATACCAGAAAGACAAACAGAAATTTTAATAAGATTAGGTAAACTTAAACAGCGATTATCTGAAAAACAGTCGGAATTTTCTGGAACTAAGAAAAATTTAAATACTCTCGAACATCAATTATCTAACACAAATCCTATTGTTAAGAAAATAGAAGAAAAAATAATAGCAATACATAGTGAACTTGCTTTATTACGATCTAAATATACGGATAATCATAGCTTAGTTAAGATGAAAAAACAGGAATTAGAAAGACTAAAATCTAAACGATTTAAGCTATTAAAAACAAACCAATTTATAGATAATGAACAATTGCATGATCCCATAAATAGCAATAAATTACAAATTTTAAGGAATAAATTTGAATCTCTAACCGAAGAAATAAAAAGTTTAGATAAAATAATTCTTGACTTAGAACAAAAAACAAATAATTTTTCCAAAAATTCTAAAAAATTAGATCGTTTAGTTAGAGATGTTAAAATAAAACGTCAACTTTATAATGAACTCATAGAACGTTATGAAATGGCTCAGTTAACGGAGTCCCTTGGTATGTTTGAACAAAATAAACGTGTAAAAATTATCGATCTTCCATTTACACCCAGTGTACCATCAAATTTTCCACCTATTGTATTTATACTTGCAGGGGGTCTTTCTGGTTTTATCCTTGGCATTAGTTTAGCAACTATTACAGAATTATTGGATACATCAATTAGAAGAGTAGAGCAATTAGAATTATTAACTGGAGTTCCAGTTATTACTAGTATTCCTAAAATTATCTGATTAATTATAATTATCCTGATAATTTTTCGAATTGTTATTCAATTCTACTTCTTAAAAAAAGAACACATATAAAAAAAGGGATCTAACTACAAGTTTAATTATATTTGATATATTGGCATGTTTAATGCCATAGTTAATAGAATATATTTTTAATGTAGAAAATATTAATATGCAAGATACGTTATATAAAACAAAAAGGAAGGTTGTCCATGTTGTACAGCATTTATCTTTAGGCGGATTAGAAAACTTAACACTTGACTTACTAGATTTTTCTCAACCTTCATATGAAGTGATTATTATAAGTCTTGAAGGAAATAAACGACAAGCGATCTTAAATTGGCCTCGACTTAAAAAATTTTCAAACCAAATTATATTTCTTGACAAACCATTAGGGATCAGCTTCCGTATACTAATAGACTTAAATAAAATATTTTTCTATTTAAAACCAGATATTGTTCACACCCATCATATAGGGCCTTTATTATATGCTGGTCTTGCTGCTCACTTATTAAATATTCGTGTAAAAATTCACACCGAACATGATGTTTGGCACTTAGATAACTATAAACATAGGCAAATACAGAAATACCTATTGAAAATCTGCAAACCAATCCTGGTAACAAACTCCAATAAAGCAAAAAAAACTTTGATAGAAAAATTTTCATATCCAAATATAATAACTATTAAAAATGGAATTGATTGCAAAAAATTTCAACCAGCTAGTAAAATTTTAGCTAGAAAAAAAATGGGCTTCCCGGAAAATAAAATATTAATTGGTAGCTCAGGAAGACTCGAAAAAATTAAAGGACATGACCTGATAATCAGAGCTATCCCACTTTTACCCAAAAATATTCACTTAGTAATTGCTGGGCAAGGAACTCAATACAAAAATTTAAATAATTTAGTTCATAAACTAAACTTAAACAAACAAGTAACATTTACAGGATTACTCAATAATATGCCTTGTTTTTATCAATCTTTAGACTTATTTTGTCTTCCATCATATTTAGAAGGATATCCTTTATCTCCTTTAGAAGCTCAAGCATGTGGAATCCCTTGTGCAATAAGTAATGTTGGATCATCAAAAGAAACACTTTGCCCTAATAACGGGCAACTTATCGAAGCTAATAATATTTTAGAAATAACAAAAGTTCTAAAAAAAATGCTAAATAATCCAATTAATATTAATCCACGAAACTTTATTTTAAAAAATAATAATATAAGAACAATAGTCAAGCAGTATGAATCATTGGCTTGGAGAGCTTAAATAATGGAATCAATTTTAGTAGCTATTTGGATTATAAGTATTACTTTAATTATTTATCACCATATTGGTTATCCTTTAATATTAAAATTTTTCGCTATATACAAAAACCCAATAAATCAAACAAAGGAAATAAATATATCAAGAGGTTATAGATGCATTGAACAAGATAAATTTCGTCCATCAATAACAATAATTGTTCCTGTTCACAATGAAATGCGTTGGATCGCCGATAAAATACGTAATCTAGCAATTATAGATTATCCCAAAAATAAGCTTAAGGTAATCATTGCATGCGATGGCTGTCAAGATAAAACCATAGATATCGCAGAAAAAACAATAAGAGAAGCAATTTGCCATGATACTAATTTTGAAATTAGAAAATTTAATAAAAATCATGGGAAAGCTTCATTACTTAATAAAATAATGCATTCCATTTCAAGTAATATTACAGCATTTAGTGATACTTCATCACTAATCTCAATTGATGCATTACTAATTGCTGAACAAAGTTTTGAAGAAAAAAAAATAGGATTTATTAATAGCACCTATTATCTGGTTAATCAAAATAATATAGGTGAAACAACATATTGGCAGTATCAAAATCAGATTAAAAATAATGAAAATAGTTTGGGATTAACTATTGGTGCTCATGGTGCATTTTATCTATTCCGTACTCACTTATTTGAAAATTTTAAAGATAATACTATCAATGATGATTTTGTTTTGCCTATGGAAATTATAAAAAAAGGATATCGTGCTAATCGTGAACTGAGAATTACTGCAATTGAATTAGAAAAAACAGACATAAATAATGATTTTAAACGTCGAATAAGAATTTCTGCAGGTAATATGCAACAAGCTATTCAATTTTTTAGCTTTATTAAACCTCAGTATAAAGGGATTGCTTTTGCTTTTTTTTCAGGAAAAATTTTAAGACTTGCTGTTCCTTACCTAATGATTGTTTGTTTAATTAATTCAATAGCCCTTATGGGAAATATACTATTTATTACTATTTTAATCATACAAATTTTAGTATATGCTTTAGCTTTGCTAGGCTATCTATTTCCAGGTTTTTTTCAACATAAATTTTTCCTGCTACTAGTCTATTTCGTAGTCGGACATTATGCAAACTTTATCGGTGGAATACGCTATTTACTTGGATTGGAATCTAAAAAATGGACAAAAGTAAATAGTTAAGGAATCTCAAATGAGCAGAAAAAAAATAATTCGTATGTTAATAGGTTATCTAAAAAGAAGTTTTGACCTTTATGTGTCTTGTTTCGCTTTAGTATTACTATTACCAATAATCTTGACAATTTCTTTAATAATCAAAATAAACTCAATTGGGCCTGTATTTTATAGAGAAATGCGAGTTGGAAAGTTAACAAAAGAAAAAATTACACTTTTTAAAATCATTAAGTTTCGAACTATGTATCAACACTCTAAAGCACATCATGACCCACTATGGACAACAAAAAATGACCCTAGAATCACCTCTTTTGGTAAATTTTTACGAAAAACTCATCTTGATGAAATTCCACAATTTATTAATGTCATAAAAGGAGAAATGTCTATAATTGGACCAAGACCAGAATCTCTAAGTTTCTATAAAAAGCTTGATAAAGCTATCCCTTTTTTTTCTGATAGAACCTACCAAGTAATACCTGGTATTACAGGGCTAGCGCAAGTAAATCAAGAATATGATACCTGTATTGAAGATGTTATTCGTAAAGTTGGATTTGATCATAGTTATGCACTGTCACTATCTTCTTTTCAATCTTGGATTGCTATGGATATAAATATCATAAAAAAAACAATTCTAATCATGATTAATGGGCATAGACATAGACGTTAGAAATCTTTATATTCGTTATATATTTACAATAATCTTGATAAAACACATATGCTAAATCAAAAAATGGAATTGTCTAAATTAAACCAGAATATTTTTGATCATCTTTATCTTGATATAATTGAATTTCGTAAAACCTTTGATCTGCCAGTTTCAAAACCATTAACCTTAGATGAAAAATCTGATAAATTGCATAATTCTCTTGCTATTGAGGAATTAACAGAGCTTGCACAAGCTGAAAATAAAATTGAACAGGCAGATGCCATTATTGATATCGTATACGTTTTAGTTGGGCGTTTAGTTCACCTGGGTCAATCTAAAATAAAAGATAACTTAACAATCAATTATTTAATTGATTTATTGTTGAGCGTATCAATTAATCTTGGCATACAATTTCTTCCTTGCTGGAATGAAGTGCATCTAAGCAATATGAGTAAAGCATGTCGAAATAAAAAAGAATACCTGGATACTAAAGCATTTTATAAAAAACAAGGCATAAAATTAATTGGTATACCTAAAGATAATTATATTATTGCTAAATGTTCTGAAGATTTTATAAAAAACAATCAAATTATTCTCAAAAATAAAATAATAAAATCAATTTATTATCATCCAGCTAACTTAGCATCTATCATTCAGAAGTAGGGATTCGATAATGAAAATACCAACTTGGGATCTTTCTATTAGCTATAATGGATTAAGTGATGAAAAAATCTTTAAAGATATCGAACTTATTGAAGAATACATAAAAATGCTACAACTTCATGTTGGTAAGCGCAATACTGTATTTACGATGCAAAATGCTATACAAAACTTAGAATCAGCAAAAAAAATTGTAGAAACAATTGATACATTCTCTAACTGTTATATTTCTGTTGATTCTACTCATGAAAAAGCTAAAGCTATATCGGATTATATTGCAACTTTAAGCTCAAAATTATCACAATCTTTTGAACCATATAAAAATATTCTAATTAATGAAAATGAAAAATTTATAAAAGAAGTTTTAAATCATCAAAATAATAATATTTCAGGTCAAGCATTTCAAATTAATCGGTTACGAAAACAAGCAGATATTCAACTACCAATATCTGAAGAACAACTTCTTCTAGCTATGCAAGTAAATGGAAGAGATGCTTGGGGGAGGTTATATGATAATTTAACTGCTTCAATACAAGTAACATTAAAATTTAATGATGGTAACACAGAAAAAATGGGATTATCTAATGCTGTAAGTATTCTTTATAGTAATGATTTTGAAAAACAAAAATCCGCTTGGCTGGCAATACAAGATACGATGATAACACATAAAGAAAGTTTAGCTTCAATTTTAAATGCCTTAGCTGGTTGGAGGCACGTAGAATATAAAAAACGTTCAATAGTAAGAAATATTCACCATTTGGATCATAGCTTACATGAAAATTTAATCTCTAGAAAAACACTAGATACAATGATGTTAATTACAAAAAACAATCGAAAAATTGGACAAAAAGCTGGGAAATTAATGGCAAAAGTTCATGGTTTAGATACTATGAAACCATGGAATTATCTTGCATCAATGCCTATTATGAATATGAAAAAAAAAGTTTACTCCTTTAATGAAGCTATTGAACTAATCAAAAACGCTTTTAGAGAAATTAGCTTAGAAATGGCAGAATTTGTTGAGACTATGATTATTAATGGCTGGATTGATGCAAAACCAAGCGATAATAGACGCTTAGGAGCTTACTCTACTCAACTTGCTTCAAGCCGTTCTCCACTTATTTTTATGACCTGGGGAGGTAGTCTCTCAGATTTAATCACATTATCTCATGAACTCGGACATGCTTTTCATAGCTGGGTTATGCGTGATATGCCGTTGTGTAAAACCAACTATCCAATGACATTGGCAGAAACAGCTTCTATTTTTTCTGAAAACATTGTTCGGGATTACCTATTTACGCATGCGCAAAGTAATAAGATAAAACTTGAAATGTTATGGGAAGAACTTTCTGCTTGTTATGGACTAATGATTAATATTCCAATGAGATTTGAATTTGAAGATGCTTTTTACCAACAACGAAAAAAAAGAGAATTAACTGCACAACAACTGTGCATTTTAATGACCAAATATTGGAAAAAATGGTATGGAGATTCAATGAGCGAACCTGATCCTTATTTTTGGGCAAGTAAATTACATTTTAGTATTTCTGAAATAAGTTTTTATAATTATCCATATCTATTTGGATATTTATTTAGCAATAATCTATATTCAAAATTCAATGAAAAAAGAGATGGATTTAATCAAGATTATATCCATCTCTTAAAAGACACTGGAAACATGACAGTAGAGAATTTAGTTAAAAAACATTTAAATATGGATCTATCTGAAAAACAATTTTGGCAACAAAGTATTGATATAGTAAGAGATAAAGTGAATTTATTTGAATCATTACTTAATAAAGTTCATCTTAATTAATTTATATAAATGAAATCTTCTCTTCACATCTTGCTAGATAACTTAAATCTAAAAATACAATAACTTTAGTTATACATAATCCAGATTACATAGAACACTTTACTATATTCAATCGAGGAGATGTCTTTGGTTATGATATGATAGAAATAAGGGCAGCTCTTACAGAATATTAATTCCTAGATTTATTATTTCTGATTAGTAAGTTTAGTTTAAATAAAATTATTTTCAGATAAAATAATTCTTAATGTTCTTCGCAATACTTCAGCAGCACCCCATAATAATTGATCTCCAACAGTAAATGCATTTAAAAAATTTTTACCTATTGACATCTTACGTAACCGACCTACAGGAATTGACATAGTTCCTGAAATTTTAGCGGGAGTAAGTTCTTTAGCAGTTATATCAGGCTCATTTGGAATTACTTTAACCCAATCATTATGGGTTGAAATAATCTCCTCAATTTCATCTAACGGAACATTTTGTTTCAATTTAATAGTTAAAGCTTGAGCATGACAACGCATAGAACCTATTCGAACACAAGTACCATCTATCTTTATAGGAGACATTTGTAAATCTAAAATTTTGTTGGTTTCTCTAGCTATCTTCCATTCTTCTTTACTTTGTCCATTGTTACAATTCATTCCAATCCAAGGAATCAATGAAACTGCAAGCGGAACATGAAATTCTTTAGTAGGAAATGAAGATGAACGAATAATCTCTAAAATTTTTTTATCAACATCTAAAATTGAATTCGTTAGATTAATATCCTCTGAAGTAATCTGATCAGTCACTGCAATCATTTGTAAAAGTAGTTCTTTCATATTCTTAGCTCCTGCTCCAGATGCAGCTTGGTAAGTCATGCAACTTATCCAGTCAATCATCCTTTTTTCATATAAACCACCTAATGCCATTAACATTAAACTAACTGTGCAGTTAGCACCTACAAATGTCTTAATACCAGAATAAATACCTTGCTGAATTTGAATTAAATTAATTGGATCTAAGACAATGATTGAATTTTTATCCATACGTAGAGTAGATGCAGCATCAATCCAATATCCTTTCCAACCGGACTGACGAAGTACTTTATATACTTTCTCTGTATAATCATTACCTTGACAAGTAACAATGCTATCTAGCTTTTTTAAGCTATCAAAATCAAATGCATCTTTTACTGAGCCAAACTGTTTATAAAAACTAGAAGGAGAGATAGTAATTTTTGATGTACTATAAAGTATAGGCTCAATAAAATGGAAATCTCCTTCTTCTTTCATGCGCTGCATCAATACTGATCCAACCATTCCACGCCATCCTATTAAACCTACTTTCATTTTTTACGTTCCATTAGTATATTTCTAGTTTTTTTAGTAAAAATAAAAATCATAGTTAGTAATCTAAAATCCTATAAATATAACTGCATCATCCTTTAATATTTCTCCTCATTTAATAATCTACTAAATAGATATAAAAAGTTAGTAAATTTAGCATTATCAAATATCCAGATTGTATTAATAATTTCGCTTATCAGTTTAATAGCAATTTAGACAAATAACCATCATTAGTATAAAAGTTATCAATTTCTCAATTAACTTAATATTATCAAACCTAAAGGATTCCTACATCATTAGGATTGTTTAATGAAACAAGAAACTACTACACCCTATCTAATATTGATATTCTACTATTTTGATCTAATTTCCTTAAATTTCTCAAAACTATTTTAAGCTTATCTTCCATCGGTGCATTAATTTCTAACCACTGTTTAGTTTTTGGATGAATAAAAAGAATTCTAGAAGCATGAAGAAACAAACGATCCAAACCAATTGTATTTATGTAAGAATTAAAAGATAGTGAACCATACTTACTGTCGAAAGCAATTGGATGTCCAACATATTGGCTGTGAACACGAATTTGATGAGTTCTTCCAGTGATTGGAGTTGCTTGTATTAAAGTAGCTTTGGAAAACTGCTCTATAATTTTAAAATGAGTCTTGGATGGTTTACCTTGAATATCAACATGAACAACTCCATTACCTTTATTTTTTAACAATGGTGCATTTACTATCTTGCAGTTAGTATCCCATTTCCCCATCATTAATGCAGAATAAAATTTCTTAACGGTTTTTTGTCTAAATTGTTCTTGTAAACTACGTAAAGCAGAACGTTTTTTAGCAATTAATAAAATACCAGAAGTATCTCTATCAATACGATGAACTAATTCTAAAAAAGAAAGATTAAGATATAATGCTCTTAGTGATTCTATAATACCAAAACTCAGTCCACTACCGCCATGAACAGCTGTTCCTGAAGGCTTATTAAGAACCATAATGTGATCATCTTCTAAAAGAAGATGAGATTTTAATTTTTTAATCTTATTTAAGTTACTAATTGTAAACTTCGAATTTTGTTTTTCACTCCTAATAGGAGGAATACGTATTAAATCATTTATCTGTAATTTATATTTAGGTTTAATTCTTTTTTTATTAACACGAACTTCTCCTTTCCTAATAATTCTATAAATTGTGCTTTTTGGAATTTTTTTAAAATAATTACACAAAAAATTATCTATACGTTGACTAATTCTATTATTATCAATTTTAATAAATTGAACTTTCATTTTCTGTATTCACCTGTAGATTTTATTTGTATAATTATCTTTACAAAATAGGAAATAAAATATAGTATCGGCCTGCCTTTCAAGTGTACCATTGTATTGTACTGCTAGTTTCTATTTATAATAGGGTAGATTCCTATTGCTTTAAAACACTGCTATGATCGGTGGTTAAATCTGATTAAAAATTGATAGTTTATAAAAATAGCAAATAATAAAACATTTAGTGTTGTGGTCTCAAGAATAACGTAAAATATAATCAAACTTAGTCATCTTGCTTAATTCGTAGTCATCATAATATATTTATATTGACTTTTCCTAAACTAATTTGAAAAACAAGCACTGTCGTTTGAAGTATAAATTTTTTCATATTTATGGCATCTCTTCTAAATAGAGGAATTCCAATATTGTAAAGATAATAAACGAGTAAAAGCATTAAATATAAAAAAAGATAATGAGATTTTTAAATGAAAAGAATGTTAATCAACGCAACTCAAAAAGAAGAATTACGCGTTGCACTGGTTGATGGCCAACGACTATTTGATTTAGATATTGAAAGTCCAGGTTATGAATCTAAAAAAGCAAATATATATAAAGGACGCATTACCAGAGTTGAACCTAGCTTAGAAGCTGCTTTTGTAGATTATGGTTTAGAGAGACAAGGCTTCCTTCCACTAAAAGAGATTGCTCGTGAATATTTTCCAGATGATTATATTTATCGTGGTAAGCCAAGTATTAAAGAGATTCTTTCTGAAAACCAAAAAATTATTGTACAGATAGAAAAAGAAGAACGCGGTAATAAAGGAGCTGCTTTAACCACATTTATTTCTCTAGCAGGCAGTTATTTAGTTTTAATGCCAAATAATCCCCGTGCTGGTGGAATTTCAAGAAGAATAGAAGGAAATGAACGTACTCAACTTAAAACAGCCCTCAATACGCTTAACCTGCCAAAAGGAATGGGATTAATCGTACGTACTGCAGGTGTAGGGAAAAGTGTGGAAGAACTTGAATTAGATCTAAATATTCTACTAAATCACTGGGGATCAATCAAACAATCTTTTTGTTCAAATCCTACTCCATTTTTAGTTCACCAAGAAAGTAATGTAATAGTTCGAGCTATTCGAGATTATTTACGTCACGATATCAGTGAAATTTTAATTGATAGTAATACTGTCTATAAACGTGCTTTAGAATATATTCGACTGGTCCGACCTGATTTTGTTAATCGAATAAAAAAATATAAAGGTGAAATTCCTTTATTTAGCTACTATCAAATCGAAAGTCAAATTGAATCAGCATTCCAACATGAAGTTCAACTACCTTCTGGGGGATCAATTATTATTGATACAACAGAAGCACTGACTGCTATTGATATTAATTCAGCTCGCTCAACTAAAGGAAACGATATTGAAGAAACAGCATTAAATACCAATTTAGAAGCTGTAGGAGAAATTGCAAGGCAATTACGTTTACGTGATTTAGGGGGGTTACTTGTAATTGATTTTATTGATATGATGCTTTTGCGCAACCAACGTGCGATAGAATATCATTTACGTGATGCTGTTCGCCTAGATCGTGCTCGTGTTCAGGTTGGTAGAATTTCTCGTTTTGGTTTACTAGAAATGTCTCGTCAACGTCTAAGCTCTTCATTAGCTGAGGCAAGTCATCATGTTTGCCCACGTTGTACAGGTACTGGAGTTATTCGTGATAATGAATCTTTAGCACTATCTGTTCTTAGATTAATTGAAGAAGAAGCTATGAAGAGAAATACTGAAGAAGTGTTGACTATTGTTCCAATACCTATAGCATCTTATCTTTTAAATGAAAAACGCTCCTCAATAAATTATATCGAAAAAAATCAAAAAGTTAAAATTATAGCAATACCTAATTCAAATATGGAAACCCCTAATTTTAAAGTTATTCGTTTACGTGATGGAGAAACATGTGATCTTCCATCATACTTAGTTCCGAAAAAACTTGACATATTCAAGCATGCTGAGATACAGGAACCCAATGTTGAAAACACTATCCAATCAAATTTTATTTTACCAATCAAAACAATAAAAAAATCTGAAAAAGAATCATCTAAAAATAAAAAAAATGGAATGAATATAATATATCGGATTTTTTTACTATTTAACAATGTATTATTTTCTAATACTAAAAAAAATCAATCTAAAAGCAAAACAAAAGAACAACGTTATCGTAATAAACAGGAAGATAAAAAACATCAATTAGTAACACGTGATAAACAAGGAATATCTAATAAAGAAAAAAAACAAACAAATCGAAAATTTAAACAGGAGCATCGCAATAATTGTTATCATGATGGTAATAAAACCTCTGTATTTACAGAAAAGAAACCAAGGAGGACTCTAGAATCTAATCTCAACCATATAAAATCTCAAGCAGAAAGAAAGATGACTTCAGAAAAAGAACATCGTAAGAACTTAAGTAAAAAAAATACAGAAAAAAACAAACAGAAACAATATCAAACAAACTTATTTGCTAAAGAGAGATGCCTATATTTTGGTGGAGTCTCATCACCAGAAATAGCTATGGGAAAAATAATGTTGTGTTATAAAATATATTTTAATCAAACTAATAAAAATCAATATAAAAGAACAATTAAATCTAAAAAATTAAATAACACATCTAGTACAAATCAAAATTTTTTCAGAGAGCAGAAAGAAATTAAAAGAACTATTAGCAATAGTTCTTCTTCTATACCTTCTCAATCTAAAGGTGCAGGAGGCCATACAGCTAGCAATCAATCTTATTCTCCAGTTACTAAACCTGATAAATGAGAAAAATGCCCGATAATTTCAAGGACAGTTTAGATCTAAACTGTCCTTGAAATTTAGTATTGTATTTAAAATATGAATCTTATAGTAGTATATTAAAGCTCTAGAGCTATTATTCCTGATAAAATATTAACCAATTAATTTTTTTTCGACAAAATTCCAGTTGACTAAAGCCCAAAAAGCATTCATATAATCTAAACGAACATTTCTATAATCAATATAGTAAGCATGCTCCCACAAATCTACAGTTAAAATCGGAGTGGTCTCCTTTTCTTTTAATGGAGTTAAGGCATTAGACGTATTAATAATCTTTAAAGAACCATCTGTTTTGCTCACTAACCAAGTCCATGATGAGCCAAAATTATTAATAGCGGATTCAGTAAATTCCTGTTTAAATTTTTTAAAAGAACCAAAAGTAGTAACGATAGAATTCGCTAAAAAACCTGTCGGTTGTCCTCCTGCTTTTGGTGCTAGACAGTGCCAATAAAATGTATGATTCCAAATTTGAGCTGCATTATTAAAAACACTACCAGAAGAATTTTGTATTATTTCTTCCAAAGTTTTATTCTCAAATTCAGTACCAGAAATAAGAGCGTTGAGTTTAGTTACATAAGTATTATGATGTTTTCCATGATGAAAATCTAACGTTTCAGATGAAATATATGGTTCCAAAGATTTTTTTTCATAAGGAAGATCCGGTAATTTAAATACCATAGTTTAATTCTCCAGTGTACTTTGTTATTATATTTCGAAATAGTATGTTTAGTATTTGAATTTCTTTGATTATAATGTATTTTTTTTCTATATTAAAACAATTACTAAATTATATATGAACCTGTTTAAAGGAATTAATTAATAACAAGAGAAAATAATGGAAACTATCGAAAAAATCAAACAACAAATTTCAACAAATTCAATACTTCTCTACATGAAAGGCTCTCCGGAATTTCCAGCATGTGGTTTTTCTTCTAAGGCATCTGAAATATTGATAGCATGTGGAGGAAAATTTTCACATGTAAACGTTCTTCAAAATCCAGATATCCGTTCTTTGCTTCCTTCTTACGCAAAATGGCCTACTTTCCCACAATTATGGATTCAAGGTAAATTAATCGGAGGTTATGATATCATGTTAGAAATGTTTCAAAAAGGTGAACTCCAAAAACTTATCCAAAAAAACAATAAATGAAAAACTCTGAACTGAAGATTTTCTAAATATTATTTTTTCATAACTTGGAATTAGATGGTAACAGAAAATTCTATTGAATACAAAGAAATAACAACTACTATTTATTATTAATAGATATGCATTTTTAATCTGAAAAGTTATTAAACTGGATAATTTTTAGAAGGTCTTGTTCAGTTTTAATTTGTATCCCTAATTTTCTAGCCTTGATCAATTTATTAGAACTAGGTGATTGACCAACAAATAATATATCAGTTTTCTTAGAAATAGTATGTTTTACAAGCATTCCATGTTTTTCTAAAGCATATATTATTTTTTTACGAGAGCAATTATAAAAAAAACCAGTAATTACAACAAGTTGCTTGTTTATTTTTTTTAATTTTAACTTATTATCTGTTTGCAATTCCACTTCTGGCCAGGTTACACCTAATTTAATTAACTCTTTTATAACCTGTTGATTTTCGTTTTGTGCAAAAAAAACTACAATAGAACTCGCAATTGCAGAACCGATACCAGGAACCTTTAGCAACATTTCATTCGATGCTACTTGAATTTTTTCTAAAGTAAAGAAATTTTTGACTAAAATTCTAGCAGTTCCTTCCCCTACTTTTCTAATACCTAATGCATATATGAAACGGATTAAAGAGGTCTTTTTTGATTTTTCTATCGCTGTTATTATATTTATCGCAGACTTTTCTCCCATGTTATCTAAACTAGTAATTATTTCCTTTGAAAGTTTAAATAAATCAGCTGGATTTTTAATTATTTCTTTATTAACAAGTTTTGCAATTAGGGTACCACCAAGACCATAAATATTCATTGCTTTTCTAGATACAAAATGTTTCAACAATTCCTCACGCTGAGCATAACATGCTAATCCAGCAGTACAACAAATAGCTCCACCCTCTAAGTGTTCAAGTTTTGAGTCACAAATTGGACAAAATACAGGAAATTCAATATCTTTCTCTTTGTTTGTACGACATTCAAATACAACAGAAACAATCTGAGGGATAACATCCCCTGCTCGTCGTATCACCACTGTATCTCCTATTTTTATTTTCAATCGAATTATTTCATTAATATTATGCAGCGTTGCACTTTTTATCATCACACCACCAACAAATACAGGCTCTAATTTAGCAATTGGTGTAATGGTACCAATTCGACTAACCTTAAATTCAATATCGATTAATAATGTTACCTTTTCCTGTGCTGGAAATTTATAAGCAATTGCCCAACGTGGCGAACGAGCAATATTCCCTAATTTCTCTTGTAACTTAATATTATCAATTTTAATAACAATACCATCAATTTCATAAGATAGATTTTTCCGACGATATAAAATATCTTGATAGTAAGCTTTTACCGAAACTAAAGAATTTATCAGACGTACTTCAGAACAGATAGGCAATCCCCATTCCTTAAGTTGAAAAAAACGTTGATAGTGACTATTTGATAATCTTCTACCTTCGATAACTCCAACACCATAAACATAAAAACTAAGTGGACGATTAGCTGTTATTCTAGAATCTAACTGACGTAGACTACCTGATGCTGCATTACGTGCATTTATAAAAATCTTTTTACCTTGTTGAACAGCATCTTCATTTAGCTTTTTAAAGCCTGATTTTTTCATAAAAACTTCACCACGAACTTCTAATCTATAGGGCCAATTATTGCCATTAAGTCTTAAAGGAATTTCAGAAATAGTTCGGACATTTTCAGTGATATTTTCACCAACTTTCCCGTTCCCTCTTGTTGAACCTTGAATTAAGATCCCATCTTTATATAATAAACTTACTGCTAATCCATCTATTTTTGGTTCACAACAATAATTTTCTACACTAAGAAATTTATCACGAAAACGATTATTGAACCTATTAAGTCCTTGTTCATTAAAAACATTTTCTAAAGATAACATCTCTATTTCATGTATTGTTTTATTAAATTTATTTAATTCTGGAGAACCAACTCTTTGACTAGGAGAATCTATAGTGATTAAGTTAGGATTTTTTTTTTCAATATTTAAAAGCTCTTGCATTAAAAAATCATACTCAGCATCCGAAATTTCAGGAGAATCTTTTAAGTGATAACATAAGGAATGATGGTGTAAGGCTTTTTTTAATCGAATTAATTTAGATTTTATTGATTGAGACATAAATTACTCTAAGTTTAAAATAACTTCTCTAAACAAAAATAAATACTAGAAATAATTACTATTTAGCTTGCATTGTAATTTTGAAATCTTGAATTTGCTTTCTATAAGCTAGCAAACGGTCTGGAGTCATTAAGTTGCGTGAATCATCTAATACGTTACCCCCTAAGTCATCAGCAACTTGCTGAGCAGTTTTTAGCATGAGTTTAAAATTTTGATGTGCTTCCCAAAAACAAGGCAAAGTCATAAAAAAAGAAAGTCCAGGAGTCTTAAAAGTATTGAAGTCAACGTTCTTAAATGTTCCTGGTTTTATCATGTTAGCAACACTAAACAATGACTTACTATTCTTAGATAAATCGGAATAACGATGGAAAATATCCATATCACCATACAAGAGACCATTCCTTTCTATGCTTGCAAATAGTGTTCTACCAATGAAAGGTTTATCACCAAGAGAGTGAACATTTATAATAATTACCTCAACATCAGATTCTGAGGTATCTTGAACAGATGGAGTATTAAGAATATCTGAAAAAGGAGTATTTTGAATAGTTTCTACAGATGGACTTAACTCCAACGATTTTGAAGCATTAGGTTTTTTTACTTTAGATTTATGATTAGTATTATGTACTTGTGATAAAACTGTTCCTTTCCCTTTCTTTTTAGTTGTATTACTCAAATTGATGATTGACCGATTATAAAATCTAATACGAGTCCCTTTTTTCGTTGAAAAACCATGCACTAATAAACCAATTATAGCTAGTGCGCCAACAACAATAAGTACTAATCGCAATTCGTGCATTTCCTTCTTCCATATATTTTTTGCTTTATGAAATTGATTCAAAAGCAATTTCTAACTTTTATAGTATAGGTAAAAAACAATATATGAAATAGAAAATTATAATTACAACGCTACAAAATTGGAAATCAGATATCGCTAATCTATCAACTCTTGCTCTACCTATCTTTAAATAAAGTTCTAAATATTTTCTCAATCAAGCAAATTTAATTACAACTAATTTTTATTGCTAAATAGTATGCTAAGTATATACATATCTTTCATATCTGATTTAATGATTATCAAATTATTTATAGTAATAAACAATGCATAAGAGTTATGACTATACAAAACTATATTATATAATCAACTTCACTTTTGATTAAAAACTGAAATTTCTTGAAAAAATGGTTATTATCTTTATGAAAATTTGAAATACCAAAGTAAAAGAAACCTATAGTTAATAGATTACTTCTAAAAGAAATTAACAAGTTTAAGTGTTTTTTTACCTTCTGTGACGTAGCATCGGCATTAATTTTTTTACAATTTTAAATAAACATGATAAATCATTATAGGCTTACAATAGTACTAAATATTACTACTTTCGAAACCTAAAACAAATAGTAGTTTTAATTATAAAATATGCTACTCTTCCGCCAAGTAAGAAGGAACTAGCTTATTTAAGAGAGCTAAATTTAAAATCAATCGGGGTATATAATAATGTATGAGAAACAAGTAGAAATCACTGCCGAAAACGGTTTTCACACTCGTCCTGCTGCGCAATTTGTTAAAGAAGCTAAATCATTTGATGCAAATATTACTGTAACTTCTAATGGAAGAAGTGCTAGTGCTAAAAGCCTATTTAAACTACAAACTCTTGGATTAGTAAAAGGAACTGAATTAACTATTGCAGCAGAAGGACCACAAGCTCAGCAAGCTGTAGAGCATTTAGCCAATCTAGTAAACAAGCTACACTAGACTTTTTTTCAATGTATATAAAACTCATTTCTAATAAAGGTATTTTAGCTATGCTAAATAAAAATAGAAAAAATGTATATACCTCGTAGTTAGTATTTTACATTCTCTACCGTCTATACAATTAACCAATTTAAGGTAACGCTATGATTTCAGGCATCCTAGCATCTCCAGGTATTGCTTTCGGTAAGGCATTACTCCTCAAAGAAGATGATATTTCCCTTAATACACGCTCTATCTCAAACGATCAAATTAAAGTTGAAATTCAACGCTTTTTTGACGGACGTAATAAATCTTCATCACAATTAAAAGCGATCAAGCAAAAAGCACTTGAAACATTTGGTGGAGAAAAAGAAGCAATCTTTGAAGGTCATATCATGCTTCTTGAAGATGAAGAATTAGAACAAGAGATTCTGATACTTATTGAACAAGATAAAATGCATGCTGATAATGCTATTCACACCGTTTTTGAAAAACAAGCATCTACACTCGAATCTTTAAAAGATACATATTTACAGGAACGTGCGATAGACATTCGCGATATAAAAAAACGTTTTATAAAAAATGTTCAAGGTAGCGATATTATATCTTTATGTGACATCAAAGAAGAGGTTATTTTAGTAGCACATGATCTTACTCCCTCTGAAACAGCACAAATCAATTTAAATTACGTCATAGGATTTATCTGTGATATTGGTGGTTCTACTTCACACACTTCAATTATGGCTCGTTCTCTAGAACTTCCAGCTATTGTTGGCACTAATAATATTACAGAACAAGTCAAGACTGGTGATATACTAATACTTGATGCTATAAATAATAAAATTATTATAAACCCATCTGAAAGTGAACTTTATGAAGCAAAAACAATCAAAAATATATTTATAGAAAAACAAGAAAAATTAACAAAATTAAAAACTCTTCCAGCCAAAACTTTAGATAATCATAGAATAAAAATATGTGGCAATATAGGAAGTCCTAAGGAATGTGATAATATAGTTGATAATGGAGCTGAAGGTATTGGCTTATATCGTACTGAGTTTTTATTTATGGACCGTAATTCTTTTCCAACTGAAGAGGAGCAATATATAGCATACAAGCAAGTTGCAAAATTAATGAATGGAAAATCAGTAGTTATCCGAACTATGGATATTGGTGGTGATAAAGATTTAGCGTACATGGATTTACCAAAAGAAATGAATCCATTTCTAGGACTACGTGCTATACGAATTAGTTTAAATCATCGTAATATTTTACGTGATCAATTACGTGCCATTCTACGCGCCTCCATATATGGGAAATTACGAATTATGTTTCCTATGATTATCTCTGTTGAAGAAATTCGTGAGCTTAAAAAAGCAATTGAAGAGTATAAAGTAGAGCTTTGCAGTGAAAAGTATAGATTTGATAGAAAAATTGAAATTGGTATAATGATTGAAACTCCAGCTGCTGTAGCTATTTCATCGCACCTAGCAAAGGAAGTTGATTTTTTTTCTATTGGAACAAATGATTTAACTCAATATACATTGGCTGTTGATCGAGGAAATGAGTCAGTATCGCATTTATACGATCCATTATCACCAGCAGTACTAACTATGATCAAACAAGTGATTGATGCTTCTCATTCTGAAGGTAAATGGACTGGTATGTGTGGTGAACTGGCAGGAAATGAACAAGCAACACCACTATTACTAGGTATGGGATTGAATGAGTTCTCAATGAGTGCAACTTCTATCCCAAGAGTAAAAAATGTTATCCGAAATTTAAAATTTAAAGAAATGAAGACAATGGCAAAGGATATCCTTTCTTTCTCAACATCTAATGAGATTAAAACTTATACGGAACAATTTATATCTAAAAAACTCAGATAAATCTACTAATATTAAATCATAAGAAATATGCTAGGGGAAAAAATAAACATTGGGAGGAACATGACATAATGAGTTTTTTAAACAAGATAAAAAACCTGGTATCAGATAGTAGTGAACATGTTAATTTTACTGAAATAATTGCACCTCTATCTGGCAATCTTGTAAATATAGAAGATGTACCAGATGTTGTTTTTGCTGAAAAAGTTGTTGGTGACGGCATTGCTATTAAACCTATTAATGAAGAAATGACATCTCCAGTTGACGGTATTATTGGTAAAATCTTCGAGACAAATCATGCTTTTTCTATTAAATCTAACAATGGTATTGAGCTATTTGTTCACTTTGGAATTGATACAGTTGAATTAAAAGGTAAAGGCTTTAAACGTATAGCACGAGAAGGACAATTGGTAAAAGCGGGGGAAACAATTATTGAATTCGATTTGCCATTTCTAGAAAAACAAGCTAAGTCTACTTTAACTCCAGTCGTTATTTCTAATATGGATAAAATCAAAAAATTGCATAAATTTTCTGGTCCTGTAATTGTCGGTGAAACTTCAATATTACATGTAATATGTAAATAATATTTTATTAACATGAAACACGTTAAAAAGCTAGTGGAGCACTGTTTTAGATTGTAGTTACGTATGTTCTACTAGCTTTTTAAGACTATGAATTCATATCGTTTATAGACCTAAAGCATACCTTAGTGCCCGTTTCTTAATAATTTTTGAACTATCAATAAACTTAATCATAGCATTTCTCGCAATTTTTAATGGTAAAATATCATTGCCAAACCCTTGATAAAGTAATTCTAAACCATTTTGCATTAGTAAATTATCAAATCGTCGTTGCTCCTCATATTGTGAAAACAAAACTTCATCTATTTTAACTTTATCACTTATTTTTAATAAAGAAGAAACATCTTTGAAACCCATATTAACTCCTTGACCAGCTAAAGGATGAATTGTATGAGCTGCATCACCAACCAATACACACCTTTTATTTAAGTATTTCCGAGCATGGGACCTTAATAAAGAGAAAAACCCTTTTTCCAATACTTGGATCTTTCCAAGATTTTTAGGGAAATGTTCCATAATTTCAAGACATAATTGCTTTGAATTCATAGAAAACAGTTCTTTAATACGATTTGGTGAATCATACCAAACCAATGAGGCATGGTTCCCACATAGTGGCAAAAATGAGCGAGGACCGCTAGAAGTAAAATACTGCCAAGTAATATCTTGCTGAGATAATTCAGTCTTTACATTAATACAAAGACAATATTGTCGATAATCCCAAGCAATAATTCTAATATTAGCTAATTTTCTAACTAAAGAATGGCTACCATCAGCACCAATAACCCATTTAGCTATAAGTTTTTTTCCGGATTCTAAAAATACTCTATTATTAGAGCTATTGAATTCTATGTGTTTAAGCTTGTCAGGGCAAGAAATCACTAAATTTTCATATTTAGAAAATTGTTCTAACAAACCTAATTGAATTATTCGATTCTCTATAATATAACCGAGCTGGGATAAACCCATAATTTGACTATCAAAGCAAAGTCGATTCTCTGAAAACTCCCAGGTTTCTAATCGACGATAAGGACATACTCTCATATCCATAATTGTATCCCAAGCACCAATTTGCTTTAATAATTGTACTGATGCCTGAGAAATAGCAGAAACTCGAAGGTCCATCGGTTGATTAGCTATAAATTTATCTAATTGATAATGTTCAACTATCATAACCTGGCGACCTTGCTTGGCAAAACCTAATGCAACAGCAGTACCAATCATACCACTGCCAATTACAATTATATCATAATGAGTCATTTTCAATTCAGAACTTTTGCTATAATAAGTTTTTAATTTTAATTATACCACTTAATTATTTAGAACATAACAATCAACATATCACACGAAACAATTTAGAGTTATCAAAAAATTTATTTTTTATAACTTTATACATATTATGCTTATAATAAATTGAAATTAAAATGGGAATAAAATGAACAAAAAACTTCTAGTTAAAACCTGGGGCTGTCAAATGAATGAATACGATTCATCAAAAATTATTGATCTACTTAATGTCAGCAACAATTATGAATTAACTGAAAGACCAGATGAAGCAGATGTATTACTACTAAACACTTGTTCTATCAGAGAAAAAGCACAGGAAAAGCTTTTTCACCAACTTGGACGTTGGAAAAAACTAAAAAACAATAAACAAGGTCTAATTATAGGTGTTGGTGGATGTGTTGCTACGCAGGAAGGAGAGAATATTCGAAAACGTTCACCATTCGTTGATATCATTTTCGGTCCACAAACATTACATCGGCTTCCTAAAATGATTGAAGAATCTATGAATAATAAAATACCTATCATAGATATTTCATTTCCCAAGATTGAGAAATTTGATAGTTTACCTGCTCCTCGTACAAAAAATGCCACAGCCTTCGTATCTATTATTGAAGGATGTTCAAAATATTGCAGTTATTGCATAGTGCCATATACTCGTGGTGAAGAAGTGAGTCGTCCAATAGATAATATAATCTTTGAAATTAATCAATTATCAGAACAAGGGGTACGTGAAATAAATTTATTGGGACAAAATGTTAATGCCTATAGAGGATTAACTCATAGCGGTAAGATTTGTTCATTTGCAGAACTTTTACGTTTAGTAGCTTCAATTCGAGGAATAGAACGTATTCGTTTTACTACAAGCCATCCAATAGAATTCACTGATGATATTATTGCTGTTTATGAAGACACACCTAAAATTGCCAGTTTTTTACACTTACCAGTACAAAGTGGTAGTGATAAAATATTAACTATGATGAAACGCTCACACACTGTTATTGAATATAAATCTATTATTAGAAAACTGCGTGAAGTTCGCCCAAATATACAGATCAGCTCTGATTTTATTGTTGGATTTCCTGGAGAATCAGATAAAGATTTCGAAGATACGATGAAACTTATAAAAGATATCAATTTTGATATGAGTTTCAGTTTTATTTTCTCACCTCGTCCTGGAACACCTGCGTCGACTTATCCGTGTGATATCCCTGAACAAGTTAAAAAAAATCGATTATATAAACTACAAAAAACAATTAATAATCAAGCAATTAACTACTCTAATCGTATGCTTAATACTAAACAACGAGTACTAGTGGAAGGTTTATCTAAAAAATCTTCTGACTATTTATATGCTCGAACAGAAAATAATCGCGTTGTGACCTTTAAAGGTTCTTTAGATTTGATTGGTCAATTTATTGATGTGAAAATTACAGATATATTATCACATTCTCTTCAGGGTAAACTCATTAACCAATGATGTTTTGGTTAATGAGTAGTTGTAATCAATAAATTATTTATTGATAAATAATTTAAAACAATTAGAACACCAGTATAAATTTCTTGAAATGAAAGTGAAAACAAGCAATGACAATCAAACTCGATCTACAATTAGCTGTTAAAAACAATAATGGACTTCCTTCTAAACGCACTATTTATCTATGGTTAACAGCTTTGATAATAAAACCTTATAGCGAAATCACCATTCGCATTGTAGACTCAAAAGAAATCCAAAATTTAAATTATCAATATAGAGGGAAAAAAACATTAACTAATGTACTCTCGTTTCCTTTTGTAGCTCCTCTCAATATAAAATCAAACCTATTAGGTGATGTAGTAATTTGTAGACAAGTAGTCGAACAAGAAGCCATTCAACAAAATAAACCTTTAATGGCTCACTGGGCTCATATGATTATACATGGAAGCCTGCATTTATTAGGTTATAATCACATCAAGGATAATGAAGCTAAAAAAATGGAATTTCTAGAAACAACTATTATAAAAAAAATAGGCTTTGCAGACCCGTACCTCTAATAATACAAAGTAAGGGAATAAATTTATATTAAACATAATGCTTTAAATAAGAGTATTTAAACTTTAGAGAGAATAATGAACGAAGATAACTCATCCTTTTCCACTGAAAAAAAGAAATTAAAATTTACTAATTGGAATAGGGAATCTTTCTTTAAAATCCTAAATATTTTTCAAGGTAAATCTGAAGATCTTTCAAAGTTAGTAGATACAATTCGTGATTCAGAAAAAAATAATATAATTGATCATGACACGCGTGATATGTTAGAAGGTGTTATTCAAATTTCAGAAATGCGAGTACGGGATATTATGATCCCGAGATCACAAATGGTTACTATAGATAAAAACAATGATTTAGATACACTAATAGCATTAATTACTAATGCGCAACATTCTAGATATCCAATAATTAGTGAAGATAAAGATCATGTTGAGGGTATACTATTAGCTAAAGACTTACTTAAATATTTAGGTTCAAATAGTCCTAATTTTAATATAGAGCAAGTCATACGTCTTGCTGTGGTAGTTCCAGAAAGCAAACGTGTTGATCGCTTACTTAAAGAATTTCGTAAAGAACGATATCATATGGCTATTGTTGTAGATGAATTTGGTGGAGTTTCAGGTTTAGTTACAATTGAAGACATCCTTGAAGAAATTGTTGGTGAAATTGAAGATGAATTTGACAATGAAGAAGGAGTAAAAATCAAAAAATTAAGCAAGCGAACATTTTCTGTAAAAGCATTAACTACTATTGATGAATTTAATAATATGTTCAGCACCCATTTCAGTGATGATGAAGTCGATACAATAGGTGGTATAGTAATGACAGCATTAGGGCATTTACCATCCCGTGGAGAAGTGATAATAATTGATAATTATAGCTTTAAAATTACATCAGCCAATAACAGACGTGTGATACAACTACAAGTTACTATTCCTGAAAAAGAACCATCAATAAAATTATCTAAAACAACTCCTTAAATTATAAAATAAAACATGACCTCAAACCTAACTACTTTGCTAGTGAAAACTATTTCAGCTGCTTTTGTTGGAATGGTAGTAACTTTATCTTTTTCTCCATACAAAAATTGGCCTCTTGCTATTATTAGCCCTTTATTTCTATTTTTACTTCTAAATAAATGTTCTGAAAAATTAGCACTATTAATTGGTTATGCATGGGGTATAGGAGAATTTTCAACAAGCATAAGCTGGATACATTCTAGCATTTACAATTTTAGTGACATGAATAAATTTACTAGTCTTTTTTTAGTAATATTACTAATTGCTTATCTCTCTACTTATTCTGCTTTCTTTTCTTGGACATTAAATAAGTTTTTTTCAAAAAATAATAAGATACGTTTTTTTTTAGCGATACCTTCACTTTGGTTAATTTTTGATTGGTTACAGGGTTGGATAATGACTGGTTTTCCTTGGCTGTGGCTAGGATATAGTCAAATTGAATCTCCACTAGCTAACTTTGCTCCTTTAGGAGGAGTAGAATTTATAACATTTATAGTTATTCTTTGCTCTTCATCCATAGCATTTTCTATTATACAAAAAGTTTGGATAACCTTACTAATCCCAATTGTAGCTATGATGACTGGATGTATTCTAAATAACATAGATTGGGTAACAGTAAATCCTAATAACGTAACTAAAATTGCTCTCATTCAAGGCAATATAGATCAAACTACTAAATGGTTGCCCAATCAACGATGGCCAACAATTATTCAATACACTGATTTAACTCAAAAAAATTGGGATTCAGATATAATTATTTGGCCAGAAGCTGCAATTCCAGCTTTTGAAGATGAAATTCCTTTATTCCTTCAATACCTAGATCTATCTGCAAAAACTCATAATAGTTCAATTATCACTGGTATACTAAGTCGAAGTGAAGATAAGATTAAGCATTATAATAGCATATTGGTAATTGGAAATGAAAAACCAGAAAAATATGATCGTAATTCAAATCAACGTTATAATAAATATCACTTACTTCCTTTCGGTGAATTTATTCCATTTAGAAATATTTTAAAACCATTTGGAGCAATTTTAAATTTACCTATGTCCTCTTTTAGCCAAGGTAATTTTATTCAAAAGAACATAAATATTAATGGCACATATATGGCTCCAGCACTTTGCTATGAAATTATTTTTAATGAAAGACTAAGAAAAAATATCACAAATGATACAGACTTTATTCTTACCCTTTCAAATGATACTTGGTTTGGAGACTCAATAGGGCCATTTCAACATATGAATATTGCTCGAATGCGAGCTAAAGAACTAGGAAAACCCTTAATTCGCGCCACCAATAACGGAATCACAGCAATAACTGATCATAATGGTAATATTATAAAAAAAATTGCTCAATTTAAAACAGCAGTGCTTAAAACAGAATTAACTTCAACGTACGGAAAAACACCTTATACGTTTATAGGTTCTTGGCCTTTATATATATTAGTATTTCTAAGTTTATTTGTTAGTTTCTTTAAACAATATGCTCCTAATCTAAAGCAAATAGCTCATTTCAAGTAATATTCAGATCTAATAGACTTGTTTCTTTTGAAAGTAAAATATAGTATTACTATATTACCTAACTTTAGATGTTCTGAGTAAAAAACTCTATCCTATTCCATACTAATAAATTCCAAACAGATCGGATTCTACTAAATGCAAGAGCAATATAATCCACATCATATTGAAGAAAAAGTTCAAAAACACTGGGAAAATAATAAAACCTTTGTAGCTAAAGAAGATTTAAATAAAGAAAAATTTTACTGTCTATCAATGTTTCCTTACCCAAGCGGTAACCTTCATATGGGACATGTACGCAACTATACTATTGGTGATGTAATATCTCGTTTCCAACGATTGCAAGGAAAAAATGTAATGCAGCCAATTGGTTGGGATGCTTTTGGTTTACCAGCAGAAAATTCGGCAATTAAAAATAATATAGCACCTTCTAAATGGACTTATAAAAATATTCAATACATGAGAAAACAACTTAAACGTTTAGGATTTAGTTACGATTGGAATCGAGAATTTTCAACATGTACACCTGAGTATTATCAATGGGAACAAAAATTTTTTGTTATGCTGTATAAACAAAATTTAGTCTATAAAAAAACTGCATTAGTAAACTGGTGTCCAAATGATCAGACTGTTCTAGCAAATGAACAAGCAGAACAAGGACTATGTTGGCGTTGTGATACTCCTATTAAACAAAAAAAAATCCCTCAATGGTTTATCAAAATTAGCACATATGCAGAAGAAATCCTCAATAGTTTAGAATATCTTGACGGTTGGCCTGAAATGGTAAGATCTATGCAACGTAACTGGATTGGTCGTTCTGAAGGAACCGAACTTTTTTTTCCAATAAAAAACAAAAAAACGATACTAAAAATATTTACCAAACGCCTTGACACTATCATGGGGGTAACCTATATCGCTATCTCTACGGAACATCCATTAGCTGAAAAAATATCAAAAACTGACTGTAATTTATCTAAATTTATTAAAAAACTGTTTAATACTAGTACATTAGCTGAAGCTAAATTAGCAAAAATGGAAAAAAAAGGAATGTTCACTAACTTAAAAGCTATTCATCCATTAAATGGTCGTGAAATACCTATTTATGTAACTAATTTTGTTTTCATGAACTATGGAACAGGTGCAATAATGGCAGTACCAGCTCATAATCAATGTGATTATGAATTCGCGATTAAATATGGATTAGCGATCACTCCAGTAATTAGACCAGAAAATGGAAAAAAAACATATACTCGTAAGAGACCGTACACAAAAAAAGGCATCTTATTTAATTCAGGCGAATTCAATGGCCTTACTTCCTTCGAAGCATCTAATGCAATTTTAGAAAAACTTAAACTAGAAGGTAAAGGAAAACAAACTGTATACTTCCGATTGCGTGACTGGAATGTTTCTCGTCAACGTTACTGGGGAGCTCCTATTCCGATGTTAACTACAGAAGATGGTAAAATTCATTCAGTATCTACTGAAGATCTACCAGTGATTCTTCCTGAAGAAGTAATAATGAAAAATATAAACACTTCATATAATAAAGATTCTAACTGGGCTAAAACAACTTTAAAAGGTCAATCTGCAATACGTGAAACTGACACTTTTGATACTTTTATGGAATCATCTTGGTACTATGCCCGTCATTGTTCTCCAAAAGCCAATGATATTATTGAATCAGATAAAGCAAACTATTGGTTACCAGTAGACCAATATATTGGTGGGATAGAGCATTCCTGTATGCATTTACTGTATGCTCGTTTCTTTCATAAATTGCTACGTGATAATGGCTACGTAACATCTGATGAGCCATTTAAACGACTGTTATGTCAAGGCATGGTTTTATCTGATGCATTTTTTTACAAAAATGATAAAGGTAATAAGGAATGGGTTAAACCTTCTGAACTTACAATAAAACGTGATAACAAAGGAGTTATTAGACAAATTATTGATAAAAAAGGCAGAAAAATTGAACATTCAGGCATGATTAAAATGTCAAAATCTAAAAAAAATGGTGTAGATCCAAAACAAATGGTAGATAAATACGGTGCTGATACTGTTCGTTTATTTATAATGTTTGCTTCTCCAGCTGAAATGACACTCGAGTGGCGCGAATCTGGTGTTGAAGGAGCTAATCGCTTCCTTAATCGCATGTGGAAATTAGTACGAGAACATATAAAAAGAGGCCCTATTGAAATAGGAAAAGTTGCTAAACTCTCTAGTAATCAAAAAAAAACACGCCGCGCTATACATAGGACTATTATTAAAGTTAATGATGATATTGAACGAAGACAGACATTTAATACTGCTATTGCAGCAATTATGAAGCTAGCGAACCAACTAAGTAGATCTCCTAAAGATAATATGCAAGATCGTATTATTCTTGATGAAGGTCTAAAAGCAATTGTGCTTATGCTATATCCAATCACTCCACATATTTCTTATGAATTATGGAATAAACTAGATAACTCTGATATAGATTTAGCCAAATGGCCAAAAGTTGATGAAAAAGCATTAATAGAAGATGATACGATCACTATCGTAGCTCAAGTAAATGGGAAATTACGTGCAAATCTAATCGTCTCCGCTAATTCGAGTAAAGAACAAGTAGAGCAGTTAATTTTAAATCATAAAAACATTGTTAAGTTTATTAATACTAAGAGTATCAATAAACTAATTTATATTCCAAATAAACTTATAAATATCGTAACAGACTAACATACTTATCTATATGATCTTTATCAGCATATACAATTACAATGTAAAAAATCACTATCAAAACAGAGCATAATTAAATTCTAATAAAAGAAGTTAGCATACGATGTATTCCGTTGTATTAAAAATAATTTGTATTGTTTTAACTACAAATATAATTTCTGCTTGTGGTTTCCATTTCCGTAATAATGAACTATCTTCAGAAACATTCAATAAAATATCTTTAATAAGTTATAATCAAGACAGTACATTTACTCGTGCACTAAAAGAACAATTACGTATAAACAAAATTCTTATTGTTCCAGAAGAAACTAATATACCTAGTTTACATATACTTAGTGGAACAATAAATAATCAAAACTTATCTCTATATCAAAATATGCATATTGCAGAGATGGAACTAACTTTTTTAACCAAGTACAATATTACAATTCCTGGATTAACATCTAAAACTTTGTCTACAAGAGTAACTCGTAGCTATCTAGATAATTCTTTTATACCATTAGCTAACTTAGTAAAAAAAAACATGATTAAAAACGAAATATATCAATTAACTGCAATTCAAATTATACGTCAAATAGCTAGTTTAAAAGCTAATATTAATGCAAATAAAAAAAAGGGATTACCAACCTATAATGAGAGTTGAAGCAAATAAATTACAACAATGCTTAAATAAACAACTTTACTCTATCTATTTATTACTTGGTAATGAACCATTATTGATTGAAGAATCTCGAAAAGCAATTCATCAAAAAGCAAAAAAAGTTGGTTTTAATGAATTTCAATATTTTAAGATCGAACGTCAACTAGATTGGAATCAAGTGTTTAATTATTGTCAATCATTTAGTCTTTTATCAAATAAACGTATTATTGAACTAGAAATTTGCGAAAAAAAAGAAGAGATTAATAGAGAAGTAAATACCTTAATTAAAATGATGAATAATGATATTCTATTAATTATACACAGAAAAATACTGTCTAAACTGAAAGAAAACCAGCAATGCTTGAATCCACTTACATCTAAATGTTGTTTTATACATTGCTTTACGCCTGATATTCATCAATTCCCTCAATTTATTCAAGCTAGATGCAAAGTACTCGGTTTAAAAGTAGATAACCAAACTATAAAAATGCTAGCTCAATGGTATGAAGGTAATCTATTTGCGCTTTCTCAAAGCTTAGAAAAGCTTATGTTAATTTACCCAGACTGTAAAATCAACGAAACTCGATTAAAAGAATCGCTTAGTCATTGCAACCATTTTTCTTCTTTTCATTGGATTGATGCCTTGCTTTTAGCAAAACCGAATCGAGCTCAACGCATTCTTCGACAATTAAAAAATGAAGGTATAGAAGCAATCGTTCTTATTAGAATTATTCAAAAAGAGCTATTAAAATTATTACAAATGAAATATGAGCTTAACAACTCAACTTTAATGCAAGTTTTTGATAAACATAAAATATGGCGTTCTAAACACCATGTTTATATTTCTGCACTGTCAAGACTTTCCTTTAGTATTCTCAAAATGCAGATAAAATTGCTTATACAATGTGAAATGGCAACTAAAACTACAGTTCAACACTATTTATCTCCTTGGTCTATATTACAGGAACTTAGTGTAAAACTGTCCATATATAAGTGAATATACATATAAAAAATAATTGGAATTAGACTACATCTACTATATCTTGATTATTGTTCAAGTAATAAAAAAATCTGCTGAAAGCAGATTGTAAACCACTGATATCTGTTATTTTCATCGAGATTCATATGTTACGTAAACGCACGACAATTCGTGACTATCAAATAGAACTACAATATTTTAAAAAATCTTCCATAGTATCTTTTATTGTTATTCTACTATTAACATGTTTATTATTATTGAACCTATATGATATTCAGATCAATCAATATCAAGATTATCAAACCCGATCTAATGATAATAGAATTAAAATTGTACCTATTTCACCTAATAGGGGGTTAATTTTTGATAGAAATGGTAATTTACTTGCAGAAAATCGTCCTGTGTTTCAACTAGAAATTGTACCAGGAAAAGTTAAAGATATAGATTATACGATTGCAAAACAACAACAAATTTTCCCTCAAATCACTTCTGAACATATTAAAGCATTTAAAAAAGAACAGCGACAAAATCAAAATCTAAGATTCAAATCAATACCATTATTAACTCAATTAACACCAGAACAAGTTGCTAAATTTTCTGTTAATCAACATAAATACCCTGGAGTTTCAGTAAATGCTAGTCTTAAACGTTACTACCCATACGGAGAAGGAGTAACCCATATAATAGGTTATATATCAAGAATTAATGAAGAAGATATGAAAAAACTTATTCGTGAAGGGAAAAATACCAATTATCAAGCAACAAGAAATATTGGTAAAGTTGGAATTGAACGGTATTATGAAGAAATTCTTCATGGAACTTCAGGTTACCAAAAAGTAGAAGTTAATAGTCAAGGAAATGTTATTCGAATTTTAAAACATGTCCCAGCAATCCCAGGTAAAAATATTATTCTAAACCTAGATATTGAACTTCAGCTATATATATATAGATTATTTAATGGAAGGAAAGGTGCTGCTATTGTACTAAATCCTAGTGATAATAGTATACTTGCCATGGTTTCAAGTCCAAGTTATAATCCAAACTTATTCGTACATGGTATATCCAATAAAATATACAGTTCTCTTATTGATAATAAAAATAGGCCATTGGTAAATCGTGCAACTCTTAGTATATATCCACCAGCTTCTACAATAAAACCATTCATATCAATTGCAGCACTAGAGGAAGGGATTATTACGCCAACTACAACTAGAAATGATCCAGGGTACTGGAACATTCCAAATTCTAATGCTAAACCATTTAGAGATTGGTTACGTTTTGGACATGGTGAAGTAAATATTTCTAAGGCAATTGAAGAATCAGTAGATACTTTCTTTTATCAAATTGCTTATACTATGGGTATTGATAAAATTTCAAAATGGATGATGATGTTTGGTTTTGGAAAATATACTGGCATCGATATTTATGAAGAAAGTAAAGCGAACATGCCAACTCGAGCATGGAAAATGGATCGCTACAACGCCCCATGGTATCAAGGTGATACTATTCCAGTTGGAATTGGACAAGGCTACTGGACTGCTACTCCAATACAAATTTCTAAGGCTACTTCAATATTAGTTAATCATGGCAAAGTAATGGCTCCGCATTTACTACGGACAATAATTGATAGTGACCATAATTCTAATTTAACCAAAATTTCTAAAATCAAAACCTATCCATCAATCAAAGGTATACCTAAACAATATTGGAATATTGCAGCTGATGGGATGAAACTTGTAAACCACGGAAAAAAAGGAACAGCTAGAAAGGCATTCAAAAATACAAAATATTTAAGTGCTGGAAAATCTGGTACTGCACAAGTATTTACTCTTTCTGAAAATGAAGAATATAAAGCTGAAGATTTAGAAGAACATTTACGTGATCATGCTTTATTTACTGGTTTTGCACCTTTTAAAAAACCTAAATTTATTGTTACTGTAGTCTTAGAAAATGCTGGAGGTGGTTCTAGTCATGCCGGCCCATTTGTTAGAAAAATATTTGATCGTGCTATTTTAGGAAAAGAAAAAGATCTTAAAGACTAATAATAATGCAACTAAATACACTACATGGTCCAAAAAGGACTTTTTTTCAAAAATTACATATTGATCTTCTACTATTTCTTGGGATTCTATTACTTATAAGTTTTGGTCTTATTGTTATGTATAGTGCTAGTGGACAAAACTTAGCTATAATGGTTCGTCAATTGATAAGAATTCTATTATCACTAGGAATTATGCTGTTTTTAGCACAGATATCACCAAAAACTTATGAATCTATTGCTCCATTAATGTTTGTTGTTGGTATTGTTTTATTATTTGGAGTACTTCTTTTAGGTGAAGCAACTAAAGGAGCACAGCGTTGGCTTAATCTTGGATTTGTTCGTTTTCAACCTTCAGAACTTTTAAAATTAGCTGTACCACTTATGATTGCTCGATTTATAGGAAATAAAACCTTTCCTCCAACATTTTATACTTTATTAATTTCATTAATAATAGTTTTTGTTCCTACAATGCTAATTGCTAAACAACCAGACTTGGGTACTTCTATGCTAATTGCTGCATCGGGAATGTTTGTTATTTTTCTCTCAGGTATAAGTTGGAAAATTATTGCAGCTACATTATTGAGCATAGCTGCATTTTTACCAATACTTTGGTTTTTCTTAATGCTAGAATATCAAAAAACGAGAGTAAGAACTTTATTTAATCCAGAGTATGATCCTCTTGGTGCTGGTTATCATATTATTCAAAGCAAAATTGCAATTGGTTCTGGTGGTATTTTAGGTAAAGGTTGGTTACAAGGAACACAATCACAACTAGATTTTCTTCCAGAGCGCCACACAGATTTTATTTTTGCCGTAATTGCTGAAGAATGGGGGTTAGTTGGTATTTTAGGTCTTTTTTTTATCTATCTATTTATTATTGGTCGAGGACTTTATCTAGCAAGCAATATACAAACTGCATTTGGTCGTATGATTACCGGCAGTATTATATTAAGTTTTTTCTTTTATGTGTTTGTTAATATTGGTATGGTAAGTGGAATTCTACCTGTAGTGGGTGTTCCTTTACCACTAGTTAGTTATGGTGGTACATCAATGGTCACGTTAATGTCTGGTTTTGGCATTTTAATGTCAATTTCTACACATAAAAACGCTTTTTCAAAAATTATATAATAGATTAATATGAAACAAAAATATTTTTTTTTACTTATTACTATAATAGAAATATTACTTTTATCTGGCTGTTTACACTCTAGATCCCGATATAGTATTGATAATGATCTGGCTCCTAAAAAACCTATATCACTCCACCATATTGAAGACGTAGTCCCAAGATATGAATTATATAGTATAGCTGGAAATAAAAATTATACCTTAAATGGCAATAGTTATTTAATTATAAAAAATACTAAAGATTTTTCTGAACGAGGAATAGCTTCTTGGTATGGGGAAAAATTCCATGGTCACTTAACTGCAAATGGTGAAGTATACGATATGTACTCTATGTCAGCAGCGCATAAAACATTGCCAATTCCAAGTTATGTTAAAGTTATCAATTTAGATAATGGTAAATCAACTATCGTACGAATTAATGATCGGGGACCATTTCTGAAAAATCGCATTATTGATTTAAGTTATGCATCTGCATCTAAATTAGATATGATAAAATCTGGTGTTGCTAATGTAGTTATTGAAGCAATAACTATAGATGCACCTCCTAAAGATATGCAACAAAAAACAAAATGCTCTTATGTAATCCAACTGGCTGCATCACAAGATAAACAATATTTAAAAAATTTATCTGAAAAATTGAAAAATAGATTATTAATAGACAATTTTATCACACACAATAAAAGAACATTTCGATTTTTTTTAGGACCGTTTAACAATTATATATTAACTCAAAAAACTTTAGAGCAAGTAAAAGTACTTGGTTATCACTCAGCATTCATAAAAAAATATAATTGTTAATCTAAGTAAAAACCAATACTAGTTTCAAATATTATTTCTGTTAGAATACAATGCAAACTTAATAATTACTAGCTAACCAATATACTCATGTTAATTATGAAAAAAATCACTTTAATAAAATCTGTTTATAGCATTTCTACTTTTCTTTTTTCAGCATTAGTTACTGCCCATATTATAGTACCTGATGCTCCAACAATTGCAGCTAAAGGCTATATATTAGTTGATCATCATTCAGGGAAAGTAATTACAGAAAAACAAATGCACACTAAATTACCTCCAGCAAGTTTAACTAAAATAATGACTAGTTATATTATAGGACGTGAACTTGAACAGGGTAACATTTCTAAAGAAGATGATGTTATTATCAGCAAAAATGCCTGGTCTAAAAATTTTCCTAATTCATCAAAAATGTTTATAGAAGTAGGGAATATAGTTAAAGTTAGAGATCTTAATCGTGGTATTATCATACAATCTGGTAATGATGCATGTGTTGCCATTGCTGAGTACATCTCAGGATCTGAAGATTCTTTTGTAGATTTAATGAACGCTTGGGCAGATTCCCTTGGTATGCTTAATACCCATTTTTCTAACTCTCATGGACTGGATAATTCTGACCTTTATTCAACACCTTATGATATAGCATTACTCTCTTCAGCTTTGATTCAAGATTTTCCTGAAGTATATAAAATTTATTCAGAAAAAAAATTCACTTATAACGAAATTACTCAATATAATCGAAATAGTCTGCTTTGGGATAAAAGTATTAATATAGATGGCATCAAAACTGCTCATACAAATAATTCAGGTTATAGCTTAGTTACATCAGCTACTCAAGATAAAATGCGTTTAATTGCTGTTGTGATGGGAACTGAAAGCAATGAAATTCGAAAATCTGAAAGTAAAAAGTTACTCAACTATGGATTTCGATTTTTTGAAACAATTTCACCACATCAAGCAGGAAAAGTTTTTGTTGAAGAAAGAATCTGGATGGGTAAAGATAACACTGTTTCTTTAGGTGTTGATAAAAATACTTACGTAACTTTACCTAAAGGAGAAGCTAAAAATTTGAAAGCAAGTTTTGTACTTGAAAAAGATCTTGAAGCACCAATAATGAAAGGAGAACAAGTAGGTATACTTTACTACGAATTGAATGGTAATAAGATTGCTGAATATCCACTACTTACTTTAAACGAAGTTCAACAAGCAGGACTATTAAGTCGTCTCTGGGATTATGTGGTTTTGTTATTCAAAGACTTGTTTTCTCTCTTAGAAAATGCGAAAGCAACTGCAAGTGAGAATACTGAGAAGACTGGGTGTTGTGCTTCTCATGGTTAATAGTAATTTTTTAGATACAAAATTAAAAGATCTACTCAAGTTCCCGTGTTTATTTACATATAAAGTGATAGGTGATGCAAAACCTGAATTAATAAATCTCATTTCAAACGTGATCAAGTGTTATGTATCCGGTAATTATACTACAACTATCAAACCAAGTACTAAAGGTAATTACTATGCAGTTTCTATCAGAATCGTAGCAGCTTCTATTGAACAAATAGAAAATCTTTATAAAGATTTCTCTGAAATAAGTATTGTTCGTATAGTGTTATGAAAACTGTAAAACTTTAAAATATACTCTATGATAGTTCTAATATTTTTGTATCTACATAATATAAAATAAATTAAAAACAAAAAGGTCATTATTGGAAAATCAAGTTATTATCAAAAAGTTTGGACTGTGTGAGTATAAAAAAATCTGGGGTGCTATGAGAGAATTTACTGATAAACGCACAAATAAAGATCTAGATGAGCTTTGGCTCTTAGAACATTATCCGGTTTTCACTCAAGGTCAATCAGATACAACAAAGCAAGTATTTAATAATATTAACATTCCTTTAATTAAAAGTGATCGAGGTGGTAAAATTACTTATCACGGTCCTGGACAGTTGATTGTATACTTCTTAATTGACCTACATAGAAAAAAAATAAGTGTTCGAGATTTTGTGACTTGTATCGAAAAACTCGTGATTAATACATTAAAAAAATATAATATTGATTCAATATCTCAACCTAATGCACCAGGTGTATATGTTAATAACAAAAAAATTTGCTCTATAGGACTGCGTATTCGTAAAGGATGTTCTTTCCATGGGTTAGCTCTGAATGTCAATATGGATCTTTCTCCTTTCCTGTATATTGATCCATGTGGTTATCACGATATGGAAATGGTGCAAATTAGTCAATTGGGAGGTCCTAAACAATTGAACCATATAGAACAAGAAATCATAAAAGAATTTATTATATTATTTAATTACAAAGATATAATCTATATAAAAGATATAAATCTAAGTACATATACAAACAGATATTTTAGTTTATAAAGTATGAAGAAACGAATTCAAATCAACAAAAACATTAATAGAGCTGATAAAATTGCTTCGATTTCATTCAGAAAGCCTATAAAGATCAAAGAAACAAAAGAAAAGCTTAAAAAACCAAAATGGATGAAAATAAAGTTACCATTAGATAATAGGCGCATTCAACAAATTAAGTTAACAATGCGAAAAAATGGACTCCACTCAGTATGTGAAGAAGCTTCATGCCCAAATTTATCAGAATGTTTTAATCGTGGCACGGCTACTTTTATGATACTGGGTATAGTTTGTACTCGTCGTTGTCCTTTTTGTGATATTACTCATGGTCGTCCTTTCCCTCCAGATCCTGATGAACCTAAAAGACTTGCAGAAACAATTAAAAATATGAAACTAAACTATGTTGTAATTACATCTGTTGATCGAGATGATTTACGCGATGGTGGTGCACAGCATTTTTCAGATTGTACTCGTGAAATTCGTTTATTAAATCCAGGAATCAAAATCGAAATACTAGTTCCAGATTTTCGGGGACGCATGGAAGTTGCATTGAATTTAATGAAAATCAACTTACCAGATATTTTTAATCATAATTTAGAAACAATTCCTCGTCTTTATAGCCAAGTCCGACCAAGTGCAAACTATGAATGGTCACTGAAACTATTAAAAAAATTCAATGAACAAAATCCAAATATTCCAACAAAATCAGGTTTAATGATGGGATTGGGTGAAACTAAAAAAGAAATCATAGAAGTTCTCAAACACCTTCGTAATCATGAAGTAAGCATGCTTACTATAGGTCAATACTTAGCACCTAGCCAACATCACCTTTCTGTTAAACGTTATATTACACCAGAAGAATTTAAAGAGATAAAAGAAATTGCTATTAAATTAGGTTTTACTCATGCTGCATGTGGACCTTTCATACGTTCATCATATCATGCTGATCTTCAGGCAAAGGGAAAAGAAATTACATAAATATAAGTATATGCTATTTATAAAATAATCTAGATGTAAACTGGTAAACGTTTACAAATTTTTAACACTTGTATTTTAGTGGCTTTAATAATAGTTCGATCTCCTATATTATCTAGGATATTACAAATCCAAGTAGCTACTATTTTCATGTCTGATTGTGTAAAACCTCGACGTGTTGCAGAGGCAGAACCAATTCGAATTCCAGAGGTAACAAATGGACTGTTAGGATCATTTGGCACCGTATTTTTATTTACTGTAATATTTGCAGCACCTAACGCCTCATCAGCTTCTTTTCCTGTAATTCCTTTATTTGTTAAATCAATAAGAAATAAATGATTTTCACTAGAACCAGAAACCACTTTATATCCACGAGATAAAAATATATTAACCATTGCTTTAGAATTTAAAATAACACGAGATTGATATTCTTTAAACTCAGGTTCTAGTGCTTCTTTAAAAGCAACAGCCTTAGCTGCAATAACATGCATCAAAGGACCTCCTTGGCTACCAGGAAACAATGAAGCATTTAGCTTTTTATATAACTCGTTACCCCCATTAGATAAAATAAGACCCCCACGAGGACCTGCTAATGTTTTATGGGTTGTTGTCGTTACTACATCTGCATATTTTACAGGACTTGGATAAACACCTGCTGCAACAAGACCTGCAACATGTGCCATATCTACAAAAAAATAAGCACCAACTTTATTAGCTATTTCACGCATACGTAACCAATTACAAATTTGTGAGTAAGCAGAAAAACCACCGATAATCATTTTTGGCTTATGCCGTATTGCTAGAAGTTCCATTTCTTTGTAATTAATTTTCCCTTTTTTATCAATACCATAATGGATAACATTATAAAGCTTGCCAGAAAAATTTACAGAAGAACCATGAGTAAGATGACCACCATATTCCAAACCCATACTTAAAATAGTATCTCCTACATTTAATAAAGCCATATAAACTGCATTATTTGCTTGAGAACCTGAATGTGGTTGCACATTCGCATATTCTGTACCAAATAAAGAACATGCTCGTTTAATTGCCAATCTCTCAACTTGATCTACGTACTTACAACCTCCATAATAACGTTTACCTGGATAACCTTCAGCATATTTATTCGTTAACTGAGACCCTTGAGCTTCCATAACCCTTTGACTTGTATAATTTTCTGAAGCAATTAGTTCAATATGTTCCTCCTGTCTACGTTCTTCGCCTTTCATTGCTAAAAATAGCTCTGTATCATAATCAGAGATACTTACCTCAGGATTAAACATTTTTAAAATTCCTCCAATAACAACTTTCTTGATTTGTAATGACATATAACTAAAAATTCTTAAACTAATCATTGATTTATTATATCACTCATATATTCAGGAAAAAATCTAAGTATATCCAAATTAATGATGAATAAACACGAAGTAAACTAACTTAATAAGTTGCATAAAAACCTAAAAATTTTACCTACTTAATACCTTTAAATTAAATTAATTGTCATTTTTTAATTCTTCATTTAATTGCATTGCAATATATCCTGGTGATTTTGTAGATGCTGAAATCAAATTATACATAGCAGGGATAATAAACAAGGTTATTATAGTTGAAACCCCCATTCCAAAAAAAATAACCGTCCCTACTGAAATGCGACTTTCATGACCAGGTCCTGTTGATAAAATTAATGGCATTGAAGCAATGATGGTTGTAAATGAAGTCATTAAAATTGGGCGTAATCTTCTTTCAGAGGCATTAAGAATAGCTTTTTCAAAGGATAAACCAGAATCACGAAGTTGATTAGCAAACTCAACAATTAAAATCCCATTTTTAGTTACCATACCAATGAGCATAATCATACCAATCTGGCTATAAATATTTAGACCTTGATTTGTTAAAAACAAACCTAATAGACCACCAAATCCTCCTATAGGAACAGTAAAAATTATAACTAGGGGATTAATGAAACTTTCAAATTGAGCTGCGAGAACTAAGTAAGCAACAAATAAAGATAAAATAAATATGATTAAGATATTTGATCTATTCTCTTTATATTCTTTAGATTCACCAGAATAATTTATTGAAATATCACTCGGTATTATCTGAATAGCTTTTTTTTCTAAAAAATTTAGAGCTTGTCCAAGAGTATGACCATTCGAAATATTAGCTGTTAAAGTAATTGATTTTTTCCTATTATAGTGAGATAAGCGATTAGAAGAAGTCATTTCTTCAATATTAGCTATAGTATTTAAAACTACCAATTTACCTGAAGCAGTAGGAATATATATTTTGCTTAGATCCATAACGTTATTAAAACTACTGTCATCTCCACGAAGATATACATCGTACTCTTCACCTCGTTCTATGAAAGTTGTCTCGCTGATACCATTAAGCATAACTTCTAATACATGAAAAATATCAGAAACATTAATCCCAAGTGCCGATACACTTTTCTTATCAACAGTGATAACTAATTCTGGTGTTTTCTCTGAATAATCAATGTCTACCCCTTCCATAAATGGAGAAATTTCAGCCTGATGTTTTAAAATATTTGCTAATTCTTGTAACTCTACATAGTCAGAACCTGATAGAATAAACTGAATAGGCTTAGTTAAACCACTTGAAAAACTTGGTATAAAAGAGGAAATTTTTACATCAGGAATATCTATAAATGCCTGACGAACTTTATCTAATGCTTGATGAACAGTGAGAATCCTTTTATCCCAATCTTTCAGGATCATAATTATAAAACCAGTCTGATCACCATGAAGCCCTGAAAATGCCGGAGATTGAATACTAAACGACTTCAAAAAATCTTGATCAAGCATAGGCATTAGACGATCTTCAATAAGATTCATACTTGAAGATATCCGATGATAACTACTAGAATCACTCCCCCTAACAAAAGCTAAAATTACACCACGATCCTCTACTGGCAATAATTCTGATGGCAATTTAATACTCAATAAAAAGCTAGCACATATACATGATATAATTGAAAACGGTCCTATCCATTTCCGCTTTAAAATGTATTTTAAAAGATTACGATAATAGAATTCTAACTTAGAAAATTTGTGCATTATAAAGCTGGTCAATGTATTAATTTCGCTGTATACACCTGGTTTTAAAAGTTTACTGCTTAATACTGGTGTTAGAGTCAGTGCAACAAAAGAAGAAGATATTACTGACATGGCTAAAAAAACAGAAAATTCTTTAAAAAATAATCCTACTATCCCATCCATAAAAGAGATTGGTAAAAATACCATAACTAATATTAATGTCGTTGCAATAACTGCGAAACTAACTTCTTTTACGCCTCTATATGCAGCAACTAAAGCTGATTTACCCTGCTCAAGATGGTGAAAAATATTTTCTAGCACTACAATAGCGTCATCTACAACAAGACCAATGGATAAAATAAGTGCCATTAATGTGAAAAGATTAATAGAAAACCCAAAATAATTAGCAACTATAAACGAAGATATTAGAGATATAGGCACTGTCAATGCTGGAATAAAAGTTACACCTAACTGACCTATAAAAATATATAAAACAAAGATAACTAAAGCGATAGTAATAAATAATGTAGTATATACTTCATCAATAGAACGTTTAATAAACAGTGTTGCATCATAATCAATATCTAAACGAGTTCCATCCGGTAAAAATTTCTGAATTTTTTTTAGTTCGTCCTTTATTAAATAAGACACTTCAAGTGGATTAGCATCAGATTGTGTTATAATGGCCATGCTAACGTTAACAGCACCATCACTTTTAAAGCTTGAATTTTCATTTTTATTACCAATGTATACATCAGCTACATCTTTCAAATAAATAGGAATATTATTATGAGCATATTTCACAATTAAATAATTAAAATCTTTAACATGATTATATGATCGCGCAACACGCACTGACATCGTAATAGCATCATTGCTAATTTGACCTGCCGAATGTTCAATATTCTCATTTTTTAATGAATTTATAACATCAACTGTTCTAACTCCTCGAGCAGCCATTAGATCTGGTATGAGTTTTACATACATTACTTTTTGAAGGCCACCAAAAACATGAACAGAACTTACCCCAGAGATTAAATTAAACCGATCTATTAAGACCCTATTTACATAATCAGTCAATAAAAACCTGTCCATTATAGATGAACTTAAATTAATGTATAAAGAAGCTTCAGCTAATCCTTCATCTTTAATAAGAATTGGATCATTAGCTTTATCAGGCAATAAAGGTCGAACACTAGCTAGACGATCACGAATATCATTTATAATAATATTCGTATTAGAGTCGGAGCGAAACTTAATTAAAATACGAGAAAAACCTCTTCTAGTTGAAGAAGTGATTTCATCAATACCGCTAATATTTGATAAATGCTTTTCTATTATAGAGGTAATTTGATTCTCAATAATGCTTGCTGACGCCCCTTTATAATGAGTATTAATAGTTACTGATAAAGTATTAATATCAGGCATCTCACGCACAGGAAGTTTTAAGAAAGAAACGATTCCAAATAAAACAAGCAATAAGCTAAGTACAATGGCTATCACAGGTCGTTTAATCGATACATCGGATAACCACATTAATTAACTTCCTTTTTCTCTAGTACGTCTTAGTTAAGTTCATGAATGATCATTCCATCACGTACTTTAACAATACCTTGAACAATAATTTTTTGACCAATTTGCAAACCTTGTTTAATCAAAATTGAATTATTACCAACATGAGAACCTAAAACCACTTCTGTACGAATGGCCTTAGAATTTTTGTCAACTATATAAACAAAACGTTTAGTTCCTGAATATTCAATAGCTTCAACAGGAATAACCAATGCTTTTATTGGAGAGAAAAGCATATTAACTGACATTAACATACCAGGTTTTAGTTTCATAAAATTATTTTCAAAATGAATTCGAACTGTTAAAGTCAATGTATCTTTATCAATATGAGAATCGATGGCAGTTACTTTCCCAACAAACTGCTCGCTTTTCCAGGCGTTAGTATTTGCTATTACTTCCATACCAACATTAATCATAGATAAATAAATTTCTGGGACTTGTACATCAAGTTGCATTATTGAAAGATTATCTAAAGTAAATAATTTATCACCGACACGAACTAATTCACCTCGATTTAAATCTACCAAACCTATAGTTCCAGAAAAAGGAGCAATAATATGAAACTGCTTTAAAGAAACTTCATGGGCAGCTAAACGAGATTTAGCTATTTCAACATTAGCTTTCTGATAGTCTACTTTGGTTTTAGTTATTGCTCCTTTTTGTAAGAGCTGCTTGAACTCTTTAAGAATACGATTTTGATTCTTAAAATGAACTTTAGCCTCTCGTATCGATTCCTGAATTTTTGAATCATCTAACCGAAAGAGCAATTGCCCCTGCTTAACTACTTGATTTTCTTTAATTGCAATTTCATCGACTTTACCTGTGATTTCAGAAGATATCAAAACAGATTCATTAGATTTAAGTTTACCATATAAAGAAAGGGACTGAGGAATCTCATTAACTTGAACCTGTCCTGTAACCACTGTGATACGTTGAAAATCGTCAAGACTTTTTTTCGCATGAACAGTCAAAACTAAAATGTAGAAAACTAGAAATGTAATGATTTTTTTAATCATGGCAATTATCTACCATAGCGAATTCTATGAATCAAACAAGCTAAATTAAAATCAAAAAAAAGCATTAGTATTTATTATAGATAGGCAGTATACATACAATAGATTGCGACAAAAAAACAAATCCAGACCGATTAGTTCATCATTTTTTAGTCTACAATCAATGTAGTGATGTCTATCGAAATATTTTCACTACTTCATGTTATAGTAATGCATACTATAACAAAAAGCACAAGATTGACTTTGACTTTTATTAAAATTTTTAAATGCTTGAAATAAATCTCATGGATTTTAAAATTTTTAGTTGAAAATTTCATAGGAGGAGCTTTGTCTAAACCAGCGGTATTTTTAGATCGTGATGGTGTCCTTAACGTAGACTATGGATATGTATATAACAAATCCAATTTTGATTTTATTGATAATGTATTTGAGGCAACTAGACAATTGCAATGTATGGGCTACATACTTGTGTTAATTACTAACCAATCTGGTATTGCCCGCGGACTTTTTACTAAAAAAGATTTTTTATCACTAACTACTTGGATGTATAGAAGTTTCCTTAAACATAAGGTAGAGTTTACTGGAATTTATTATTGCCCACATCATCCAACATTGGGTCTCGGAAAATATTTAACACAATGTAATTGTAGAAAACCAAAACCTGGTATGCTTATAAAAGCTCGTGACTATCTAAATATTGATATGAAAAATTCAGTTATGGTGGGTGATAAGGTTGAAGATATGATAGCAGCAAACAGAGCTAATGTAGGAACAAAAATTCTAGTCCGTACAGGAAATCCATTGACTAAAAAAGGAGAAATACTATCTACCAAAGTACTAGATAGCATAAAAAACGTCCCTGAGTATTTGATAAGTAATAAAAAACAATCAACATAATTAGTTATATTGAAAATAATCTAGCATCTTTTGATTGAAAAAATATAAAATTAAGGACGATAAATTTTTACATTATTAAAGCCACAATTCTGTAAATTTATAGCTTGATATAAACTCATTATACCATGTTCGCAATAAAGTAAATACACCTTGTCTTGATCTAAATTTTTAAACTGATTTATTAAACGAAAAAATGGCATATGCCTTACTTCAACATTATCCATTACTAATGGATTTTTGCTTTTATCATCAGGACTGCGAATATCTAATATAATTGAATCTATTTCAGCTACCTTAACTTGATTGATTTTTGGAAAAACTTGAAAGTTTTTTGATATAATATTACGTATGTTGGTAACCTGAACATCCAAGGTTACTTGTTCAAGAATCGAAAAATCAAATTTTGATTCTTCAATTTCTACCTTCTTTTTTATAGCTTTAACTGTAGGTTTTTTTGAAATAACTCCGCAAAACTCTGGAACAGATTTAGAAAAAACTTCAGTACCAATATCTCTTGCAAGCTTAATAATATCTTCTTTATCCCAATTGATAAGTGGACGAAGAATTAAAGTATCAGTCACACTATCAATACAACGTAAATTTGTTAAGGTTTGGCTAGATACTTGACCAAGAGATTCACCAGTTATCAATGCTTGAATTCCATATCGTTCTGCTAAGATAGCACCAGCACGAATAAACATTCGCTTCAAAATAACACTCATATAACTATTATCAATTTTTTTAAGAATTTCGGTTACTACAGGTACAAAATTTACTGAAAAAAAATTTACTTTAGCTGATGAACCATATTTTTTCCAAAGAAAATAAGAAATTTTTCTTACCATAATTTCATGAATAGAACCATCTAAGTTAAAAAAACAATAATGTGTTTTAGAACCACGTTTAATATGTAAGTAGCTAGATACAGCAGAATCAAAACCACCAGAAATAAGGCTAAGTACATCCTCTTGAGTACCTAAAGGAAAACCACCTAAACCTCGAATACGAGTAATAATTTGATTTAATTTATTATTAAAAATTTCAATACTTATCGTTAAATCTGGTTTAACTAACCTAACAGAAGCACTTTGAATTGATTCATTTAAAAAACAACCTATATAACGTTCTAATTCTACTGAAGTAAATTCATGTTTCCCATGACGTTTAACACGAACAGAAAAAGTTTTATTCTCCATATTTGAACGATGTAACTTTAATACTTGAGTAGAAATATCATGCATATCAGTAAAATATGATTGCTGAACTTGTAATATATGATGAATACCTGGTGTATTTTTTAGAATATTAAGTACTTCTTCAAAATCAAAATTGCTTTTTAACGTTACCTCTATATGATCTCGGCAATTGAAAACCTTAACATATTCTGTCTGACGCTGAACAATAATACGAATATTACAAGTTAAAATTTTTACAAATCGCTTACGAACCGAAGAACTCTTAACAAAAATTTCTGGATGAATCTTAACAATAAACTTCATTCTTTCATTTTAAAATAAAAAAGGTTATATACAGAAAATAAAACTAAGGATACTACAATATTTTATACTATTTTAACAAGAACCTTATTAAGGAAACAATGAAATCTCTTCGCTATAGGTAGGTTCACCTTGAAGAATAGCAATTTCAACTCTTCTATTTCTTGCACGTTGCCACTCAGTATCGTTAGGACCTAAAGGATTAGTATCTGCCATTCCTACAACTCTAATCCTCTGGTGAGAAAAACCTGGTACTTTCTCCATATCATGAGCAACAGATACTGCACGTTGTGAAGATAGGTCCCAATTTGAACGATATAGTTCAGAATCTAAAGGCTGATTATCTGTGTGACCTGAAATACGTACAATTCCAGGAATATCTTTCACAAGATTAGCAATACGACGAATTAATGGTTTAAATTGAGGTTGTAAAAAAGCAGATTCTTCAGGAAAAACACCTTTTTCTTGAATTCGAATGACAATCTGTTGTCCTAAATTTTCAATCTCAATAATACTTTTTGAAAGCTCCATGCGTAATGCCATTTTTAGACTTTTTTCAATTTTTTTAGAAAAAATTTCAGACTGTCTATATTTATCTATAGATAGTTTAGATTTAATTCCATCATTTTTAGAATCAATCTCTTTATTACTAATATTGATAGCTTCTTGCATAATTGTCTCAATTGGTGTAGGATTCATTTGGCTAGGTAAAAAATCCTGGGCAATAATACTACTTCCTTTTGGAAGAAGCTCTAGATCTGTTCCTTTTTGTATCCCAAAAGCAAATTTCATTGAACCCGATATTTGCTTGAATTTTAAAACATCCATTTCAGAAAAAGATAATAGCAATACAAAAAAACACATGAGTAATGACATTAAATCAGCAAATGTAGCCATCCATAACGGTAACCCGGCAGAAGTGTTAGATTTTTTATTGTTATCTAGTTTGCTATTCATTATCTAAATCAAAAAATCGCTTGCTTTCATTCAGATAATTTTTTAAATAACTATCTATAACACGAGGATTGTGACCATCTTGAATAGCCAATACACCATCCATAACTAAACAACGATTTAATCTTCCTTGTTCGCGACGAAGAGAAAGTTTATCTGCAATTGGAAGAAAAACCATATTAGATAAAATAGCGCCATAAAGGGTAGTTAAAAGAGCTATTGCCATAGCAGGACCAATAGCCTTTGGATCATCCATATTTGAAAGCATGGCAACTAAACCAACTAAAGTACCAATCATTCCCATAGCGGGTGCAACATCACCAAAAGCACGAAATACAGCTGAACCTTTCTCATGACGTTCATCAGTTAAAGCAATGTCCTTCTTTAAGGTTAATTTAACCACATCAGAATCATAACCATCAACCAATAAATCGATGCCTTTTTTCATAAAACTATCCTTGATTTCAATACTTTCTAATGCTAGAAAACCACCTCTACGTGCTGCATTTGCCATTTCTACTATTTTAACAATTAAATCTTCTGGTTCATCTAGCTTAAATATGAATGCTTTACCAGCAATTTTAGCTGCAGCTAAAAATTGTCTTATAGTAAATTTCATTAATACAACAAAAGTTGAACCAACCATAACAATTAAAATCGACGTAACATCAAGAAACATCATAATACTGCCACCAAGAATCATCGCGATTACAACGGAAGCAATAGAACCAACGAGCCCTATTAACGTCGCTAAATCCACAAAACACCTCTTGCTAAAAAAAACTTAAATATACATAAAAATTAACTAAAAAAATTTATTTATTTATAAAAACTTTAGTTAAACTGATTTTTTTCTATATTAAGAAAAGACAATTTTTATAACTTATTTTAAACTTCATAATTATTCTATTCAATCTTAGATAGTAATATCATAATGTGAAATTAACTAAGAAAATTTATTTAAGTTAAATTTGACCAAAACAAATCCCTAAGGTAACTTTTACCTACTTAGATTAAATATATGTGAATTATGACAAATACAATACGAGAAAACATGTCTTTTGAAGAAATGATTGAAGAACTCAACATTTTAGTAAGCCAACTTGAAGATGGTAATCTAACCCTAGATGAAGCCTTAAAAAAATTTGAAAATGGAATTTCTTTAATACGTGCAAGTCAAAAAAAACTAGCTAATGCAGAACAACGTATCAATATCTTACTAAAAAATGATGATTTAAAATTAAGTAAATTTGATGTTTGCTTAGAAAAATCTTCAGATAGTGAACTTAATCATGATTAAGGCATTAAAATTTTATCAAAAACGAAATCATTCTCAACTTAATGTATGGTTGCAAAACTACATATCTCATAAACATCAAACTTTGACTGATGCGATGAATTATGGATTAATGGGTGGAAAATGCATTCGACCAATCTTAGTTTATATTACTGGTAAAGTTTTAAACTGCTCTTTGGAACAGTTAGATACTCCAGCATCGGCAATAGAATGTATACACGCTTATTCTTTAATTCATGATGACCTTCCTTCAATGGATAATGACAAACTACGCCGTGGACAACCAACTTGTCATATTAGGTTTAATGAAGCTATGGCAATACTAACTGGTGATGCTTTGCATACCTTAGCTTTCACTATTCTTTCAGAAGGAAAACTTTCAAAAAAAGCTGAATCTAATCGAATCACAATGATTCAAATACTTGCTCGAGCATCTGGAGCGTATGGAATGTGCATGGGACAATTTCTCGATCTGGAAGCTGCAGAACAAATGTTATCTTTAAAGGAATTAGAAAACATTCATCGAAACAAAACAGGTGCACTTATTAAATGCGCGATTCAATTAGGTGCTTTATCTGCTGGAGATAAAGGCATTAGCATCATGCCTCAACTTAATAAATATGCTGATGCAATTGGCCTTGCTTTTCAAATACAAGATGATATTTTAGATATTACTAGCAATACAGAAATCTTAGGGAAACCACAAGGTTCTGATCAGGAACGAAAAAAAAGCACCTACCCTGCATTACTTGGTCTCAATGGTGCTATTAATAAATCTAAAACTCTATTAAATGAAGCAATCCAAGCTCTACAAACCATTCCATATAATACAAAACCACTTGAAGAATTTGCAAAATACCTTGTTAAACGAAAAAATTAATTAATCAGAACAAGCTCACACATATGACTCTCGATATTTCTAAATATCCAATATTATCTCTAGCAAATACACCCAGAGAATTACGTAGCCTAAAAAAGGAACTGCTACCGCAATTATGCGATGAATTGCGTATATATCTATTGAATTCAGTAAGTCAATCTAGTGGTCATTTAGCGTCTGGTTTAGGTACAGTAGAACTAACAGTTGCATTACATTATATATATGAAACTCCATTTGATCGACTTATTTGGGACATAGGACACCAAGCTTACCCTCATAAAATTTTAACTAACCGTCGACATCAAATGGCAACTATTCGAAAAAAAAATGGACTTCACCCTTTTCCATGGAGGGAAGAAAGCGAATATGATACACTATCCGTTGGACATTCTTCAACTTCAATTAGTGCTGCACTTGGCATGGCAATTACTCTAGATAAAGAGGGAAAAGATCGAAAAGTAGTAAGCGTAATTGGTGATGGATCGATCACAGCTGGAATTGCGTTTGAAGCAATGAATCACGCAGGTGATGTTCATCCAAATATGCTAATAATACTAAATGATAATGAGATGTCCATATCAAAAAATGTTGGGGGATTAAATAAATATTTAACACAATTACTTTCAGGAAATTTATATACCTCTATTAAAGAGGGAGGGAAAAAAGTATTATCTGGAATTCCACCAATCAAAGAATTAGCTAGACGAACTGAAGAACATATAAAAGGTATGATCATACCAGGGACTTTATTCGAAGAATTAGGATTTAACTATATTGGACCTATAGATGGTCATAACATTAGTGAACTTGTTAAAACAATTAAAAAAATGCGTGATCTAAAAGGTCCTCAATTTCTGCATGTTATAACTAAAAAAGGTAAAGGATACAAACCAGCTGAAAAAGATCCTATCAGTTATCATGGTGTACCTAAATTTGATCTTAGCCAAACTACTTTGCCTGAAAATGTTAGTAAAAAACAAACTTTCTCAGAAATTTTTGGGGATTTTCTATGTGATATGGCGACATTAGATCCTAAATTAATGGCAATTACTCCAGCTATGTGTGAAGGATCTGGAATGGTGCGTTTTTCAAAAGAATTTCCACAACGATACTTTGACGTTGCTATTGCAGAACAACATGCAATTACCCTTGCAACTGGAATGGCAATTGCTGGTGATAGACCTATTGTATCTATTTATTCTACTTTTTTACAACGTGGATATGATCAATTAATTCATGATGTTGCAATTATGAACCTTCCTATTATGTTTGCCATAGATCGATCAGGATTGGTGGGATCAGATGGAGAAACACATCAAGGCGCATTTGATTTAAGTTTTATACGTTGTATTCCAAATATGACAATTATGGCACCAAGCGATGAAAATGAATGTCGTCATATGCTATATACTGCTTATAAACATAATGCTCCAAGTGCAGTCCGATACCCTCGTGGTTATGGCATGGGAACTCAAATTCAAATAAAATTTAGCGCGTTTGAAATTGGAAAAGGTCGTATTATTCGTAAAGGAAATAAAATAGCTGTTTTAAATTTTGGAACTTTGTTGAAAAATGTTCTTAAAGTAGCAGATAAACTTAATACTACAGTTGCTGATATGCGTTTCATTAAACCTCTTGATGAAAAACTTATTGTACACCTTATAGAAAACCATGATATGCTTGTCACCATAGAAGATAATGTAATTGCAGGTGGTGCTGGTTCTGCGGTAGTCGAATATATGATGAAAGAAAAACTTATCAAGCCAGTTTTAAATCTAGGCTTGCCAGATAGGTTTATTGCTCAAGGAACACAAGAAGAACTACATCAAGAACTAGATCTGGATCCAGATGGTATTGAAAAAGCAATTAGAGATTATTTAGTTAAATAGTATATAGATATTTTATATCAGGATCAGGACAAATTTCATCAATTGAAAGTTTTTTAAAAGCTATCCTTACTTATTATTCATTTAATTCAATAAGATAAACAAACTTAACTAAATCAGTTTACTTATGATATCATAATCAATAACCTAAAAAGGAGCATAAATGCGTGTCACTAAATACCTTCTCTCTACTTTAAAAGAGACTCCAAGTGAAGCAGAAGCTATTAGTCATAAATTAATGCTACGTTCAGGTATGATTCGTCAACTAGCGTCAGGTCTATATACTTGGTTACCTACAGGCCTTCGCGTTTTAAGAAAAGTTGAAAAGATTGTACGTGAAGAGATGAATCATATAGGAGCTATAGAGATTTTAATGCCAATCATGCAGCCTTCTGTGCTCTGGAAAGAAACAGGAAGATATAATGAATTTGGGTCTGAGTTACTTAAAATTTCAGATCGTCATAATCGATCATTCGTACTGGGTCCTACCCATGAAGAAATAATTACAGATATAGTTCGCAACAATATAAAATCTTATAAACAACTTCCATTAAACTTATATCAAATTCAAACAAAATTTCGTGATGAAATTCGCCCGCGTTTTGGTGTTATTCGTGCTCGAGAATTTACTATGAAAGATGCGTATTCTTTTCATCTAAATAAAAAAAGTCTAAATAAAACATATGAAACGATACATCAAACATACTGCAGAATTTTCAACCGTATAGGATTACGTTTTCTTTCAGTCGAAGCAGATACAGGTTCTATCGGTGGTGATAAATCTCATGAATTCCATGCTTTAACGGATATTGGTGAAGATTTGATATCGTTCTCATCTAATTCTAATTATACATCAAATATTGAAAAAGCTTCAGCTTTTTCTCCTATTCTTAGAATGCCTAATGCAACTAAAAAAATGGAATTAGTGAACATAGAAAATATTAACACAATCGAAGAATTAGCAAAACAGCATAAACTTTCAATTGAAAGTTTTGTTAAAATTATATTTGTTAAGGCATCTAATCATGTTGATAGTTCAATTATTGGACTACTTATAAAAGCAACTCATGAATTAAATGAAACTAAAGTAGAAAAGTTAACTGAAATTGCCTTTCCATTACAAATGGCAACTGAAAAAGAAATTTATCAATTAATTGGTGCTCACCCTACTTCATCAGGTCCAGTTAATCTTAAATTGCCATTTATTGTTGATCGTTCTGTTGCATCTATGAGTAATTTCCATGCAGGTGCTAATATCGATGGAAAATACTATTTCTATATTAATTGGCATCGTGATGTAAAACTCCCAAAAGTACGGGATCTTAGAAATGTAGTAGAAAACGATCCTAGTCCATGTGGTCAAGGGAAAGTAATAATTAAACGTGGCATTGAAGTAGGACATATTTTTCAACTTGGTCATAAATATTCAAAATCAATGAATGCTTATCTTCTTGGTTCTGATAGTAAGAAACATATTATAGAAATGGGATGTTACGGTATTGGTTGTAGCCGTGTAGTTTCAGCTATAATTGAGCAAAATAATGATAAATACGGAATTATTTGGCCAGCAGCAATAGCGCCTTTTCAAGTTGCAATTATTCCAATAAACATGCGTGTATTTACACGTGTTAAAATAGAAGCTGAAAAACTGTATATTGCGTTAACTTCTATAAACATTGATGTATTATTTGATGATCGTCTAGACAGAATAGGTATAATGTTATCTGATATTGAACTTATAGGTATCCCACATATTATTCTAATTAGTGATGATGGAATAAAAGAAGGAAAGTTTGAATATAAAAATCGTAAATTAGGTAAAAAAATAATAATAAGCATGGATGCTATTATTGAACATATAAAAACACAAATCTTTACAGACAAAAAAAACTAAACTTATCCTTTTAAGACTATAACTTACTAGTTACTAGTTAAGATTTTTTCTTGCATTTTGAAACATACGCATCCAAGCACCATTTTCTCCCCAATCTTCTGGAGCCCAAGAATTCGAAATAGTTCGGAAAACTCGTTCAGGATGAGGCATCATAATCGTCACACAACCATTTTTAGTTGTGAGCCCCGCTATAGCATTAGGAGAACCATTAGGATTACTAGGGTATTTTTGTGTATGTTGACCATAATTATCTACGTAACGCAATGATATAGTACCTGAATCTTCAATTGCCAACAAATGTGCTTCATCACGAACTTCCACACAACCTTCAGCATGTGAAACTACAATTGGGATTTGAGATTCTTCCATACCACTTAAAAAAATTGAAGGTGACTTTTGCACTTCTACTAAACTAAATCTAGCTTCAAAAGATTCAGATTTATTTCGTATAAAACGAGGCCAATGTTCAGAACCTGGAATCAGGTCACTTAAATGTGATAACATTTGACAACCATTACAGATACCTAAAGAAAAAGTATTACGTCTAAAAAAATCTTCGAATTGAGCACTAAGTTTCTCATTCAATAAAATTGACTTTGCCCACCCTCCACCAGCACCTAATACATCACCATAAGAAAAACCTCCACAAACTGCTAAACCATCGTAACCTACAAGAAATTTTTGATTCATTTCAATATCACTCATGTGAAAATCAACAGAATCAAAACCTGCACGATTAAAAGCAGCTGCCATTTCAATATGAGAATTAATACCTTGCTCACGCAAAATTGCTACTTTAGGTTTAGTACTAGTATTAATCATAAAAGGAGCAGAAATATTTTCATTAATATCAAAACTTAATTTTACGTTCAAACCAGGATCTAACACATCCTTTTTAATATCATGCTCTTGGTCTGCACAAGCTGGATTATCTCTTAAAGATTGCATTTGATATGTTGTTTCTGCCCAAATTAAACGTAGTTCAGTTCGAGTTCTATCAAGAACTATATGCTCACCAGAAGTAATTAAAAAAGTATCTTTATCTTCAACAGTACCAATAACATGAGAGCACTGAGCTAATCCGTTACTTGCTAAAACATCGAAAACATTATCTAGCTCAGTATTCTTAATTTGAATTACAGCACCTAGTTCTTCATTAAATAATACAGATAAGTTACATTTGCCCAATGGCTTAATATCTATTTTTACACCGCAATGACCAGCGAATATCATTTCAGCTAAAGTAACTAATAAACCTCCATCACTCTTATCATGATAAGCAATAATCTTATTATTTTGTATTAGAGTTTGAATGCTTTGATAAAATCCATTTAAATACGCTGGATTATCTAAATCAGCAGCTTGATCACCTAACTGTTTATATACCTGAGTCAATGCTGTTGCACCTAAACGATTTTTACCATTACCAAGATCAACCAGAATAAGAGAAGTATCACCTTTGTCTATCCTTAATTGAGGAGTAATAGTTTTACGCACATCTTCAACACGTGCAAACGCTGTGATAATTAATGAAAAGGGAGAAGTAATTTCTTTATATTTACCATTCTCTTTCCATGTTGTTTTCATGGACATTGAATCTTTACCGACTGGAATAGTCAAACCAAGGAATGGACAAAGTTCTTCCGCTACTGCTTGAACGGCTCTATAAAGACCTACATCTTCACCAGGATGTCCTGATGAGGACATCCAATTAGCAGATAATTTAATCCGTTTAATATCACCAATATTTGTAGCCGCAATATTAGTAATTGACTCTCCTACTGCTAAACGAGCTGAAGCGACAAAATTTAATAAAGCACTAGGTGTACGCTCACCTATAGATACTGCTTCACCATAATAAGAGTCATAACTAGCAGCAGTTACTGCACAATTAGACACTGGAATTTGCCAAGGCCCTACCATTTGATCACGTACTACAAGTCCACTAACTGAACGATCAGCAATCATAATTAGGAAAGTCTTTTCTGCAACAGCAGGAAGGCGTAAAACTCGATCTAACGCTTCATTAATTTCAATTCCTTTCAAATTAATAGTAGTGTTCTTTACATTTAACACTTCTGCATAATAATGTTTCTTTGGAATTTTAGAAAAAATAATATCCATGGGTATATTAATAGGAGTATTATTAAAATATGAATCCTTTAATTCTAATACGCGCTTTTCAGTTGCGGTACCAATTACCGCGTACGGTGTGCGTTCTCGATTACAAATAGTCTCAAATAGAGGCATTTTATCAGGAGAAACAGCTATTACATAACGCTCTTGAGATTCATTACACCAAATTTCAAGCGGACTCATGCTTGGCTCATCATTTGGTATATTGCGTAATTGAAAAATACCTCCTCTTTTACTGTTATCCAGTAATTCTGGTAATGCAGTAGATAATCCACCTGCACCAATATCATGAATTGATTCAATTGGATTCATATCACCTAATTGCCAGCAAGAATTAATGACCTCCTGACAACGTCTTTCCATTTCTGGATTTTCACGTTGTACAGAAGAAAAATCTAGTTCTCCAGTTAATTGACCATATTCTAAAGAAGAGGATGAACTACCACCAAGTCCAATATTCATAGCGGGACCCCCAAAAAGAATTATATTAGCCCCTATTGAAATTTCTTTCTTTATTACATGCTCATCACGAATATTACCTATACCACCGACAATTATTATTGGTTTATGGTAACCACGAATCTCTTCACCAGCATGAGAATTTACTTTTTCTTCATAGGTGCGAAAATAACCAAGCAAACTAGGACGACCAAATTCATTATTAAACGCTGCACTACCAAGTGGTGCTTCCAACATGATATCAAGAGCAGAAACAATACAACCAGGCTTGCCAAAATCACTTTCCCATGGTTGATGAAAATTAGGGATTCGTAAATTTGAAGTTGTAAAACCAACTAAACCAGCTTTTGGTTGAGCACCAATGCCTGTTGCCCCTTCATCACGAATTTCACCTCCAGAACCTGTAGCAGCTCCTGGCCAAGGAGAAATAGCTGTTGGATGATTATGTGTTTCAACCTTCATTAGAATATGAACTTTTTCTTGATTATAACCATAATGGTGAGTTCTTACATATGGAAAAAAACGTCCAACTTCTGAACCTTCCATCACTGCAGAATTATCTTCGTAAGCAGACAATATATAATCAGGAGTCATTTTAAAAGTATTTTGAATCATTTGAAAAGGTGTTTTTTCTTGCCTTATACCATCAATAATCCAAGTAGAATTAAAAATCTTATGGCGACAATGTTCTGAGTTAACCTGAGCAAACATCATTAATTCAATATCTGTTGGATTTCGTTTTAACTTATTAATAAAAACCTCTAGCAAATAATCTATTTCTAAATTAGAAAGAGCAAGACCTAGGGTAGAATTTAATTTTTCAATTTCAAAACGACCATTACTAAATATGTCTACACTTATGATAGGTGATGGGTTTAATATTTTAAATAATGCGCTAGCTGATTTAAAATTATGGAATACAGATTCCATCATAGGATCATGTAAAATTCCTACTAATGTTGACATTTGTACCTTAGTAAACTTTGAGGAACTTTTCAAATAATAAGCTATACCTCGCTCTAAACGTAAGATCTTACTCAACCCACAATTTTTAGCAATATCTGTCGATTTAGATGACCAAGATGAAATAGTTCCTAGCCTAGGAGTAACAAGAATCAGGAACCCATTGGGTGATTCTTGACGAACATTAGAGCCATACTTCAATAATTTCTTTAATTTTTCAATTTCATCACTATTTAAATCTGAAACTAAATTAACGAAATGAACAAATTCAGCATAGATATCACTCACTGGTACATTTGATACATGACAAAGTTTCATAATTTTACTAATACGAAACTTAGAAAATACTGAGGAACCACGAAAAATTCTCATATAATTAGGTCTCTTATTTTTTTTAGTGATAAAACATGTTTGTTCCTACTTATATAAATCTATATTACTGTTTTTTTAGATTGTAATAAATTTTAAAATGCTTAATTTTAGAATAAAATTTACTATTTTATTTACTAATGTTAACTGCGTTAATTAGGGAAACATATTTTGTCTAATTTTATATTCACTCAGCAAGATAAATATTTCATGTATCGAGCAATAAAACTTGCTTCTTTTGCAGAAAAAAAAGGAGAAGTTCCTGTTGGTGCACTGCTGATAAAAAATCAAAGAGTAATAGCAGAAGGATGGAATCAGTCTATTAATAAAAACGATCCTACAGCGCATGCAGAAATAGAAACACTTCGTAAAGCTGGTAAATTACTAAAAAATCATCGATTAATTAATACTACCTTATATGTAACACTAGAACCTTGTCCAATGTGTGTAGGAGCTTTACTACAAGGACGAGTACGACGTGTAGTATTTGGAACTCCAGCTCTAAAAACTGGAGCTGCAGGTACAGTGCTTAATTTATTTAAAGACCATTCTGCATACCACTATACTGACGTAGAATATGGTCTTCTTAAAGAAGAATGTCATATCCAGTTAAAAAACTTTTTTAAACAACGCAGAAAAAAAATAAAGAAAGCCATAGTATTATAACGGGACACAAAATTGTATCATCTAAAAAATGAAACTATAAAAGCAATATTGCGTTAATTCTTACCGTAATTATAATATTACGGTAAATTTTAACTAGTTAAATCATCAAAGAACTTTTTTACTCCATTAAAAAACCCTTCAGATTTTGGTTTATGCTTAGCTTTACCAGCACAAGACTCTTCAAACTCACGCAATAATGATTTTTGTCGAGCACTTAATTTAACTGGCGTTTCAACTACTAGTTTAACAATTAAATCACCAACAGCGCCACTACGAACACTTTTTACACCTTTAGCTCGCATTCGAAACATTCGCCCAGTTTGGGTCTCTGACAAAACTTTAAGATTTACACGTCTATCAAGAGTTGGCACCTCTACCTCGCCACCTAATGCTGCCATAGTAAAACTGACGGGAACCTCACAGTAAAGGTTATTACCATCACGTTTAAAAATATGGTGCTCTTTTACATGAATTTGAACATACAAATCACCTGCTTGTGCTCCTCTCTCACCAGCTTCACCTTCTCCAGATAAACGTACTCGGTCACCAGTATCCACACCAACAGGAATTTTAATATTGAGAATTTTACTCTTTTGTATTCTACCTTGACCGTGACAAATATTACATGGATCTTGAATTATCTTACCTTGACCATGACATGTAGGACAAGTTTGTTGTACAGCAAAGAATCCCTGACGCATTTGAATTTGACCATGTCCATGACAAGTTGAACAATTTTTTGGAGATGAACCTTTTTTAGCACCAGTACCCCGACATGAATCACACTGAACTAGTGTTGGAACCTCTATTTCTTTTGATACCCCACGAACTGCTTCCTCTAAAGATAACTCTATATTATAACGTAAGTCAGCTCCACGATGCTGAGAATGAGCTTGTCCAGTCCGACGTCCTCCACCAAAAATATCACCAAATACATCACCAAAAATATCACCAAAATCACCTTGATTGCTACTATTAAAACCGGTACCCATTCCTCCTTGATCAAAAGCAGAATGACCATATTGGTCATACGACATTTTTTTTTGCGGATCTAGCAAAACTTCATACGCCTCTTTAATTTCTTTAAATTTATCTGCAGCATACTTATCCCCTTGGTTACGGTCAGGATGAAATTTCATTGCTAATCGTTTATAGGCTTTTTTAATATCACGTTCAGATGCATCACGAGTAATACCTAATACTTCATAAAAATCACGTTTTGACATACTATTTGTCACCAATTCCCCGCTAATATAACGACATTATGCATGTCGTTAATTATTTATCTCCAATAAAAAATCGCCTTGTAAAATAGAATATAATAAGAGCATACGGGCGAATGAGTTATTTCAAACGCCCGCATCAAACAAAAATCTGATATATACACGGAGGGGAAAAATGTTTTAATAGTTTACTTTTTTCCGTCTTCTACTTCTTCAAACTCTGCATCTACAACATTATCTTCTTTAGAAGAAGAATTTTTTCCGCTATCAGTTTTAGAACTTTTGCTTGTTTGCTTAGCTTGTTTTTGAGAAACTTCCATTAGTTTTTTTGAAGCTATCATTAAGGCTTGAACCTTAGCATTTATAGCTTCCTTATTACTAGTTTTTTTTGCATCTTCTAATTCTTTAATCGATGCATTAATTTTTTCTTTTTCATCAGAAGAAAGAGCTTCACTAACTTCTTCCATTTGTTTTTGAGTACTATGAATAATTTGATCTGCATGGTTACGTGCAGTTGCTAATTCTTCAAATTTTTTATCAGCTTCTTTATTAATTTCAGCTTCTTGGACCATTTTCTTAATTTCTTCTTCACCTAAACCACCTGATGCCTGAATAGTAATTTTCTGTTCCTTACCAGTTTGCTTATCTTTTGCAGACACGTGTAAAATACCATCAGCATCTAAATCAAAAGTTACTTCAATCTGTGGCATTCCACGAGGTGCTGGCTGAATGCCCTCTAAATTAAATTGACCTAACGACTTATTATAAGTTGCTTGTTTACGTTCACCTTGAAGAACATGAATAGTCACTGCACTTTGATTATCTTCTGCCGTTGAAAAAACTTGATTAGCCTTAGTGGGGATAGTCGTGTTTTTTTCAACTAGCTTAGTCATTATGCCTCCCATAGTCTCAATACCTAGTGATAAAGGCGTCACATCTAATAAAAGCACATCCTTTACATCACCAGCTAATACCCCTCCTTGAACTGCAGCTCCCATAGCTACTGCTTCATCAGGATTTACATCTCTTCTTGCTTCTTTACCAAAAAATTCAGCTACTTTAGTCTGAACCATCGGCATGCGAGTTTGACCTCCAACAAGAATAATATCATTAATATCACTTACAGAAAGATTTGCATCTGATAAAGCAACTGTTAATGGCTCAAGAGATCGCTGAACTAAGTCCTCTACTAAGGACTCTAGCTTCGCTCGAGTTACCTTAACATTCATATGCTTAGGACCAGTGGAATCGGCAGTAATATAAGGTAAATTAACATCAGTTTGTTGTGCAGAAGACAATTCAATTTTCGCTTTCTCTGCTGATTCTTTTACACGTTGCATAGCAAGAGGGTCATTCTTAAGATCCAATCCTTGCTCTTTTTTAAACTCTTTAACTAAATAGTTAATCAAACGATTATCAAAATCTTCACCACCAAGATGAGTATCACCATTAGTTGCTAGAACTTCAAAAGTTTGCTCACCTTCAACATCATCAATTTCTATAATAGAAATATCAAACGTACCACCACCAAGATCATATACAGCAATAGTACGATCGCCAGCTTTTTTATCTAAACCATATGCTAAAGCTGCAGCTGTTGGCTCATTGATAATGCGCTTAACTTCAAGACCTGCAATTCGTCCAGCATCTTTAGTTGCTTGACGTTGAGCATCATTAAAATAAGCAGGAACTGTGATAACTGCACCGTCTATTTCTTCACCCAAAAAATCTTCAGCAGTTTTTTTCATTTTTTTTAGCACCTCAGCAGATACCTGAGGAGCAGCCATCTTTTTACCTCGAGCTTCAACCCAAGCATCTCCATTATCTGCCTTTACGATATTAAAAGGCATAATGCCAATATCACGTTGTACCTCTTTATCTTCAAAACGACGACCGATTAAACGCTTAATTGCAAAAAGCGTATTTGTAGGATTTGTAACTGCTTGACGCTTCGCTGGCTGGCCAACTAAGGTTTCGCCATCTGTATATGCAATTACCGATGCTGTTGTACGCTCACCCTCAGCATTTTCTATGACGCGCGATTTGTTACCATCTAGAACAGCAACACAAGAATTAGTAGTACCCAAATCAATACCAATGATTTTGCCCATCAGGCTATCTCCGAATAAATTTTTATCTTCACCCTTTTCCCATATCCTTTTCCCATACATAGGTACGAGGGAAAAAAGCAATCTGGTAACCCTTAATTTTCAAACAATAACAATCATGTTTGCTTCCATATGGACCATAGATAAGGGCGCATTGAGACTTTTCAAGGGGGAATATTAAAAAAAACCATTTTATAATATCATTATGTTAACTGAGAAAATAGAAACTAACTTCAATAAATATTTAATCTATCTTTTCACTTAAACTATATATTAAATAAATGCATACAGTTTTAAATTTTAAGAATTAGAAATGTTTCACTAGATTCCTAACACCTTGAAAGTAATCAAATCTGATAAAAACAATATTTAACACGGGTAAAAATCAACTACTTTGTCACTACAACCATAGCAGGACGTAGCACACGACCATTTAATTCATAACCTTTTTGCATTACATTCATAATCACATTTGATGTATGATTGCTGTTTTCTTCAATTGACATTGCTTGATGAAATTCTGGATTAAACCCTTCACCCTTTTCAGGGTTAATCTCTTTTAAACCAAATTTAGCAATAACCTCTATAAATGTTCTATAAGTCAATTCCACACCTTCAAGAATTGGTTTTATAAATTCATTTTTAATATCACCTGATTGAATAGCACGTTCTAAATTATCAATAACTGGCAATAACTCTTCTGAAAATTTGTTCAAAGCATACTTATGGGCTTTATTAATCTCAACTTCTGTACGACGACGCATATTTTCTACTTCTGCTTTTGCACGTAGAAGTAATCCTTTCTGTTCTTCTTGTTTGGCTTTACTTGCAAGTAATTGAATCTCTAATTGAGCAATTTTAACCTTGTAATCATTAATTTGAGACTGTTCATTTAATGTAACATTAACATTAGTGTTTTTTAGAAGATCAGCCTCCTGATCTTGTGAATGTTCTTTTTCCTGTTTAGTACTTTTATCTTGAACTTTTAATTGTTCTGATTGTACAGTATTTTCACTTAATTGTTCTGATTGTACAGTATTTTCACTTAATTGTTCTGATTGTACA
>NZ_JGVJ01000016.1:0-14472 GCF_000731785.2 Candidatus Photodesmus anomalopis | reverse complement strand
AAAATATGTCATTTAAAGATGTATTTTTTGTTATCAAAACACCTAAAATATGTTCAAAAACACCTAAAATATGTTCAAAAACACCTAAAATATGTTCAAAAACACCTAAAATATGTTCAAAACCATCTAAAAAACCTTTATATATCAATGAGATATTGACGCTTATAGATCTTATAGTATTTTATAGTATATAATATATTTTATATTTATTATTATTATAGCAACTGTGAGTATGTGGATAAGTAAAAAGAAACAATACTTATCCACATACTCACAATTGTATTTACAAATCTTATCTATTATTCAAACGATTATTGAAAATAAGGAACCCTAGAGTGCACCAATTAGAATTATCTCTATCAGCAATTATCAGTGTAGTCTTTTTTATTCTAATATTTTTAGCTTTAAAAAATGCTATTAAATTTGTACCTCAAAACCGAGCTTGGATAATAGAACGTTTTGGAAAATATCAATCAACAAAAGAAGCTGGATTAAATTTTATTATTCCTTTTATCGATTCTATTGCTGCTGATCGAAGTCTAAAAGAACAAGCCCAAGACGTACCAAGTCAATCTGTAATTACAAAAGATAACATTTCACTAGCTGTAGATGGTGTGCTTTACTTTCGAGTATTAGATCCATATAAAGCAACATATGGAGTAGACGATTACAATTTTGCTGTTACTCAATTAGCTAAAACTACCATGCGTTCTGAATTAGGGAAAATGGATTTAGATCGAACTTTTGAAGAACGTAATCAATTAAATGCAAGCATAGTTTCTTCGATAAATCAAGCTGCTGAACCATGGGGAATTCAAGTACTGCGTTATGAAATTAAAGATATCGTCCCTCCTAATTCAATTATGGAATCTATGGAAGCTCAAATGAAAGCCGAAAGAGTGAAAAGAGCTCAAATTTTAGAATCGGAAGGAGACAGACAAGCTGCTATTAACGTTGCTGAAGGACAAAAACAATCTAAGGTTCTTGCAGCGGAAGCAGATAAGGAAGAGCAAGTATTAAAAGCTCAAGGTGAAGCAAAAGCTATTTTATCTGTTGCTGAGGCACGTGCTGAGGCTTTAAAACTTGTTGGTCATACTGCTAACACCACCCCAGGGCAAAAAGCTATACAACTTGATTTAGCATCAAAAGCAATTGATGCTAAAAAAGCTATTGCAAAGGAATCTTCTATAGTACTTTTACCAGAATCAAGTACTGATACTACTGGAATTGTTGCTTCAGCAATGACCATAATCAACAGTCTAAATAATCGTAAGACTTAATTCTATGATGGAATACCTTTCTTACAGTCTTGTTATATTAGGCATTATCCTCATTACTATTGAGGTTTCTATATTTGGTATATCAACTTTTGTTTTTCTATTTGCCGGGCTAGGAATGATTTCATCTGGCTTTTTGATGATTTTCTCTTTCATAAATTCAAGTTTTATATCTGCTTTTTTATCAACAAGTATTTTGACAATACTATTTTTTTTAATCCTATGGAAACCATTCAAAATACTTCAAAATAAACTAGATACGAGAAAGATTAAAACTGATTTTCATAGCAAAGAGTTTATTTTAGAAAATGATATTGATATTTTAAGCAAAAGTACACATTGGTATTCTGGTATTCAATGGGAAATTAAGTGTTTACAGCCTATAAAAAAAGGTACTTTAGTGCAAATAGATAAAATAGAAGTGGGGGTGCTCTGGGTAAAAAAAAAATACTAACAATATTTTCATAAAATAGGAACATTTATGAGTATTAAAATCATTGCATTGATAATTGTTTTGTTATTTAACAATAATGTTTTTGCTAAAAAAAATGAAACTTACGGAACATTAAAAATTACTGAAATAACATCAGTTTTTGATGGAGATACATTTCGAGCTAACATTCATAATGTTCATTCGTTAATCGGAAATAAGATTCCTATAAGAGTTGCTGGTATTGATACTCCTGAAATAAGAGGTAAATGCAAAAAAGAAAAAACACTAGCTAAGTTAGCAAAACAATTCACAGTTAATTTTTTAAATTCAAAAGATATAATTGAATTAAGAAATGTTAAGCGTGGTAAGTATTTTCGTATTGTAGCTGACGTATATGTCGGTAATAAGAATCTTAGTGAATATTTGATTCACTCTGGATTAGCAGTGTACTATGATGGTGGAGTTAAATCTAAAAATTGGTGTTTGTAACTATAGTATTCTAAATAAAATTTCTTTTTATTTTTGGTTATTTAGTTCTATATTAGTATGCTTTATGCGCACCAAAAATAAAGCTAATTATTTGGTTTGATTTATCATTAAAAATTAGGCTATGCGAACCATTATACAAAACTAGACCTAAATTTAATCTACACAAGGATAGCTATGTTCATTCGTGCTTATCTAAGGGCATCAACAAAAGAACAAGATGCTAAAAGAGCTCAGTACAATTTAACTAAATTTGCAAATGATAAAGGCGTACGTATTGCAAGTTATTATATTGAAAATCAGTCTGCTGCAAAACTTGATAGACCTGCTCTTAGAAGATTAATTTATGACTCTCAAAAAGGAGACATACTTCTAATAGAAAAAATAGACAGATTATCACGGTTACCATATGAACAATGGAAGGAACTAAAAAATAGATTAATTGATTCTGGGATTCATATCGTTGTCACTGAACAACCAATGACTCATGAAATTTTAGATAAAGGAAAACCATATTCTATGATATCTAAAGTACTTACAGAGTTTATGATTGACTTAGCGGCTGCTATGGCAAGAGATGATTATGAAACTCAAAGAATACGTCAAGCCCAGGGAATTAAAAAAGCTAAATTACTTGGAAAATATAAAGGTAGACAACCTAATCATAAATTAAGAAATAACATCTCTTTATTATTATTAGAAGGGAAAAGCTGGAGTCAGATCCAGAGTTTATTAGGATGTAGTAGATCTACAATTTCTAAAGTAAATAAAACACAATAATATCTGCGAGATTATTAGTAATAATACTCTATTAAATTTAAAAATTAGCATTAAAATTTTATTAGCCAATTGTTTTTTTCGCTTAAAGAAAAATAATTTAGTTCAAGATAGATAGGAGTAGTAGTTATATCGTTTATTTAACTAATGGGGTAGTGTAATGTTATTTTTGATTTGTGTCATATGTTTGTTTTTCGCTTTTTTTATGCTTAATAAAAAAAAGGGAAAAAGGAAAAAACCAATGTACCATTATCAAGAAAAAATAATAAACAGATGTCCAAATTTGGATTGTCCTTATCAAAAGAAAAGAAAAAGATAGATAATTTATTTTTCTTTTCTTTATAAATTTTACAACTTTCTATATAAAAGAAAAAACCTGATGTACTTTCTAAATTGCTTTTTAGATATATATATCTATTTTATTTTCTTTTTAAATCGTTCATTTTTTCACTAAAATAAATACATGGCATACGTTGTATGATTCAATTTGATATTGATTCCAATGCATTCATAACTTAATGAGAATTCATATTATGTTTCAATACCAAAACGTATTCATTGATGGGAAAAAACTTTCTTGCGAACAGTTTTCTATTTTAGAAGAAGTAAAATTGGGAAAGAATCTTATTATTAATGCGTTTGCAGGAACAGGAAAAACCTTCATATTACGAGCTATTTCATTGAAAGTTTTATCAAGTAAATCGGGGCTTTATTTAGCATTTAATAGAAAAATTGTTAACGAAGCAACAGCTGTTTTTACTAAGAACGTATCATGTCGAACTATTCATTCACTAGCATATAAAGATGTGGGAATAAAATATTTTCGAGTGGGACGTATGAATCAATTTCTGAATGCAGCAATACTGCATGACGCTTTTTTTAAGAATACTCCTGCTATATTCGGTATTTTACCTATTAGGATATGTGGCATGATATTGTCTGGAATTCAGTCCTATTGCGACTCTTCTGATGCAGAAATTTCGGTTCATCATCTTAATAAAGTGAATTTTTCAGATATAGATAAAAACAATATACATGAATTAAAAGAAACTTTATTCTATTTTTTAAAATCAATTTGGTCTTTAATTCGTGATTTAGAATCCTCTAGTAAACTTCCAATTACTCCTAATATTTATTTAAAACTATGGGCACTTAAAGAACCTAAGCTTTTCTATGACTATATTCTTATTGATGAAGCTCAAGATCAGAATCCTGTTGTTATTGATTTGCTTTCAAAACAAAATCATCTACAACAGATTTGGGTTGGAGATAAATATCAACAAATCTATGAGTTTAGAGGGGCTAAAAATGCCTTAGATTCTATAAATATAGATAACCATTATGTTCTTACAAAATCTTTTAGATATGGAAAGGAGATTGCTGAATACTGTAATCTTCTTCTTTCTACTCATTTTAATGATAATCCAAATATACGAGGATTATCTAAAATTAAGTCAGTATTATCTAATAAATTTGAACCTGATGTTGTCATTTGTAGATCAAATTTTGCATTGATCGCTGAGGTTGTTTATCAAAGTAATTTTAAGAAAAAAAAAGTTTTTATTAATGCTTATATACATAATCTTATTTATGATCTTCAAGAAGCAGAAAAAATTATTAGGGGGAAAATATCTTTTCATCCTGATTTTATTCCTTTTAAAAATTGGTCAGAAATTGTTAGATTTTCAAAAACTAGTGAGGGGTATCACTTAAAAACTGTCGTCAATTTGATTAAAGAATATAATACTTCTTTTCTAATTGAATTAATATCGAAGGTAAAGTTCATAAGAGAATCTCATGCAGATCTGATTGTAAGCACTGTACACCAAGCAAAGGGGAGAGAATGGAATATTGTTAGATTGGCTGATGATTTTAAACTAAAAGGTTCTCCTGGATATAATGAAGAAGAAGGAAGATTATTATATGTTGCTGCAACGCGTGCGAAGAAAGTTTTAGATATTTCTTTTTGCTCAGCTGCTTCTTCGTTTTTAGAACATAATAAATCCTAAAATGAAGTATTAACAATGTGCAATGGGGATGTTATTAATACTTTCTTACTTAAGTTTTTTGATACTTGAGTATATTGTTTTTTATTGTTAAATTTAGCTATATCATAAGTTATCTAGATATCTTTACTTTTTTTGTTTAAAAAACATTCATATTTAGATGTTATTATTTTCAATACTAATTTTTGATTATCTATCATAGATAAAGCATTTTTGTATAAAGAAATTGATGTCAATTTGACAAAATTTATAAAATTGTTCTATTTTCAATAAAAAATCTACTTTATATTTATGTAAGTCTAATTTATCATTAAAAATGTATAAAAAACTTACTGCTATATTCATGTCAAAATCAATGAAACAATCATATCTTGTTAAGAAACATTTACCTAAACATATTAAGAAAGGGCATCAGATTTTATTCAGTCGTCAAGATTTATCTGTACGTGAGACTGATATGTTTGCATTAATGATTGCTCAGATGACTCCAGAAGATTGGAAAAAAAGCACTCCAGTATATGAGTTTCATGCATCACAAATATCAAAATGGTTGAGTATAAAGCATAAACATATTGGTAGTAATTTAAGTCCTGTTGCTAAACGATTATCAGAAAGAAAAGTTGGGGTAAAAACAGTAACACCCAATGGACAAGAAGAGTTTGATTATATACCGTTTTTTAAACGGTTAACATATAAAAATAGTAAGCTTTTAATGGTACCAAATGATGAGCTACGTTCAGAATATATTGAATATAAAAAAGGTTTTGCTCTTATCAATACACAAAATTTTTTGAATTTAAAAAAAGAATATTCAAAAAGATTATATGAATTATTAAGCCGATTTAAGACCTCTGGGACTATCATGAAAATTCAGAAAATTGAGGACTTAAAAGGACTTTTTGGAATTTTAGATGAAAAAGGAAAACTAAAACAAGATAAACAATCCTTTAAAAAAAACAGTGTTTTCATGAAACGTTGTATTCGAGATAGTATAAAAGAAATTAGTGAAAATTCAATGACAAAAAAAGAAATTCTTTTTTTAGAAAGTAAAGACGGACATTTGGGTTATCAGATCTTTAAAAACTCAAAAAAAACATCTGGAATTGAATTTTTATATCGTTGGATAGGGAAAGATTTCGGTATTGAAATTAATATTAAAGATGCTCAAAAAAATATTAAAGAAATGGAAATAAAAAGATTAAAAAATAAACAACGCTTAACTGTAGAAGAATTGAAACTATTAGCTAATTCATACTATGTAATTAACAGATCAGATATAGCCCTCGAAGTGGAACAAGGAATAGAACGTCGTTTAAAAGATCAAAACAAAAACCTTAAATCTATAGAATCTGAAGAAATGGATATGTTTCTTTCGAAGCTTCAATTTCTTAAAAAAGCAAATGGGAATCCAGATTATTAATCTGATATTGTGAATTTTGATTTAAACCCTTATTTTAAAGGGTTTAAATCAATCATTATTAATGAGAATAAATGTAAATGAAAATAGCAGTAGTATTATCAGGATGTGGAGTATTTGATGGCTCTGAAATTAATGAAGTTGTTCTGTCATTATTCGAATTAGAAAAACAATCTATCAATTATGAAGTTTTTGCTCAAGATAAAAATCAAAAACATGTAATTAATCATTATAATCAATCATCAGATAATTTTACCAGAAATATTTTATTTGAATCTTCAAGAATAGTACGTGGTAACATCAAAAAGTTATCTGAATTAAATTACAATACATTTGATGGGTTATTAATACCTGGTGGTTTTGGAGTGGCAAAAAATCTTTCAAATTTAGCATTTAAAAATGGTCATTTTACTATAGACATTGAATTTAAAAAAATAATGACTAATTTTATTGGAAAACCATCAGGTTACTTATGCATAGCACCAATGTTAATTCCTCATGTTTACAGAAATGCGAAATGTACTATTGGCAATGATCCAGAAATGGCAAAAATCATTAATGATCTTGGTGGAATTCACGTAAACTGCTCAGCAAATGATATTGTAATTGATGAAAAAAACCGGTTAATAACAACACCAGGGTATATGATGACAAATTCAAGAGTTGAAGTACACTTAGGAATTGAAAAACTAGTAAGCAAATTGAAAAATATATAACTATTTAAATGGAAAAAATATAATGAAAATAATTGATGCAGATTTTTTAAAAATGAAAGGTTCGCAATCAATATCTATGTTAACTGCCTATAATTATCCCATTGCTAATAGACTTGAAAAAGCAGGAGTTTCAGCAATTTTAGTTGGCGATACTGTAGGTGTCGTTGAAATGGGATTTCCTACTACAAGAGAAGTTAAAATAGAACATATGGAATATCATATTTCAGCGGTTCGACGTGGAGCAAAAAACACACATATAATAGGAGACTTGCCGTATTTATCTTATTCTAATGCAGATTTTGCATTAGAAAATGCTAAAAGGTTGCTGTCTGCTGGGGCAGATAGCATAAAGTTAGAAGGCAATAAAACAGAAATCATATCTTTTTTACATAAAAATAATATTTCAGTAGTAGGACATATAGGATTAACACCTCAAACTGCAAAAAACTTTAAACAAGTTGGCAATACAAAAGAAGAGGCAATAAAACTAATAAATTATTCTGTTGAAATACAAAATGCTGGTGCTTTTATGCTAATTTTAGAACATATACCTAGTCAGTTAGCAAAAAAAATTACAAAGACTATTTCTATTCCAACAATCGGTATAGGTGCCGGTAAGTATTGCGATGGGCAAGTCATGGTAATTAATGATGTTTTAGGATTGGGAGAAAAATGGCCTCCATTTTCAAAACAGTACGATTTTTTAGGAAACAGAATACAAAAAATAGCGAAAAAAATTATTCATGATATATCTTTTAATAAAGAAATTTCATAACAGCTACTGTCTAGGCATTCTTCCTATAAATACTTGATTGTCCGAATCACTTCTAAATGGATTGATATCTAAACCTCCACGACGAGTGTATCTTGCAAAAACAGTTAATTTTTCCGTTTGGCAATGATATTTAATATCAGAGAATATAGTTTCAACGCATTGTTCATGAAACGCTTTATGATTTCTAAATGAAATTAAGTACTTGAGTAATATTTCATGATTAATTTGAAAACCAGAATAGATGATATATACGCTACCCCAGTCTGGCTGATTTGTCACTAAACAGTTTGATTTCAATAAGTGTGAGCACAAAAATTCTGTTACAATTTCATTTGATATTGAACCTTTTAAATAACCTTCTTCATAATTATATTGAGATATATGAATATCAAGTATATCAATACAAAAAAAATCTGGAACTACATTAAGTTTCTTAGGTTGATCTACAGGTATGAATCTAATCTTAACAGGAGAACCAGATGTTTTTGTTAAATCGTTTTGTAGAACATTAAGTAGCATCTCTTTTGAATTGAATTTTATCTGATTAAAACTATTTAAATATAGCTTAAAAGATTTAGATTCTATTAAATTTGGAGAACTTTGAGGAATAATAAACTCTGCAATTGCTACTTCTGGTTTACCTTTCTTGTTTAACCAAGATAGTTCAAATGCTGTCCAAATATCAAATCCTTTGAACATATTGTTTTTAAATTGCTTAATCTGCATTCTTGATTGTTTTCTAGATATTGGCTCAAGTAGATAAATCTGTTCAGTAATGGATTTGTTCATTTGATAATTAGATATAGCTATATGTCTATTAAAATAGATACATATTACTATATGTTTTTGTTACAATAAAACTTTAGTTCTTGTAAAGAAAAATAAATACATTAATTATTTATACGTGCCATTATTTTATCCATTTTTTTATAGATAAAATATTTTTGATGACAAACTTAATTACTTTATATGACTCAATCACATGATTTATATTTAGCAGCTTCTCGTATTATTCCTGGTGGAGTAAATTCTCCTGTAAGAGCATTTACTACTGTTAATGAAAATCCAATCTTTATTAAAAAAGGGAATGGGGCTTATCTTTTTGATGTAGATGGTAATTCCTATATTGACTATGTTAATTCATGGGGAGCAATAATACTTGGACATAATCATCCAGAAATTAGACAGGCAATAATTTCTTCCAGCAAACATGGAATTAGTTTTGGTGCGCCTACAGAGATTGAAATTAAGATTGGCAATTGCATTTCATCTATGATTCCTTCCATGGAAATGATCAGAATGGTTAATTCTGGAACAGAAGCAACAATGAGTGCTATTAGACTAGCTAGAGGTTATACTAAAAAAAATAAATTCATCAAATTTTCAGGTTGTTACCATGGTCATGCAGATCATTTTCTAATCAAGTCTGGATCAGGACCTCTAACATTAGGAATTCCTAGTTCTTCAGGAATTCCTTCTAGTTATCTTAAAAACACCTTAATATGTGAATTCAATAATATTGATTCTGTTAAATCTATATTAGAGGTATATGGAGAAGACATAGCTTGTATTATTATTGAACCTGTAGCAGGAAATATGGGTTGTATTCTACCAAAAGAAGGATTTCTTACTAAGATTAGAAAACTTTGCACTGAATATAATATTTTATTAGTTTTTGATGAAGTTATAACGGGTTTTCGTGTTTCATTAGGAGGAGCACAAGAGCTATATAATGTTAAACCAGATTTAACAACATTAGGAAAAATTATTGGTGGTGGTTTATCCATTGGTGCATTTGGTGGTAAGCGTGAAATTATGGAACATATTTCACCTTTGGGAAAGGTATACCAGGCTGGTACTTTATCTGGTAATCCTATTGCTATGTCAGCTGGATTATCTTGTTTAGAATTTCTAAAGAGAAAAAAAGTACATAAATTAATTTCAGATAAAACGGAACAACTTGTAAATGAAATTATTTATTTAGCTAAAATAAATAATATTCCTTTATCTATTAATCATGTTACTGGAATGTTTAGTTTATTTTTTACTGAGAAAAAAGTTTATTCATTAAAAGATATTAGAAAATCTGATTTTAAAAAGTTTCAAAAATTTTTTAGTTTAATGCTAAAAGGAGGTATTTATTTAGCTCCGTCGGCTTACGAAGCTAGTTTTATATCATTATCTCATAATGATCTTGAAATTAATAAAACACTAGATATAGTTAATAGAAGTTTTAAGTCACTTTAAAAGTATAAATATTCATCAAACAATCTAAAAAAGAAAATAACAGAATAGTTATTTTCTTTTTTATTTAAAAATGAGCTATTCTCTAATTAGCTAGTGTGTTTTTCTTATGAAAAAACCTAAGATTTTTCCGTTTATTTTATGGATTAATTGATTTTTTAAATAAAAAAGAAAATGATAATGCAATTTACACTGAAGCAAAAGCTCATTGCTGCTAATTTATCTGCAGTTATAATTATGGCAGCTGCATTAACTTGGTTATCTGCTAAGCAATTGCTTCAGCAAACTAGAAGTGGTATACAAACGAGAGCAACAACCCTCGCTAAGTCAGCTTCGGATAGAATTTCTGATTGGATTATGGTTCGTAAGGGTATTGCTTCTGCTTTTAGTGATTACACTGATGAGAAAAATATTGTTCTCTTCCTTCAGCAATCTAGAAAAGCAGGTGATTTTGATGATATTTTCTTTGGTACTAAAAATGGTTCGATGTATCGATCTCATCCTGAGCGACATAGAGACGATTATGATCCCCGTTCTCGTCCATGGTATAAAGATGCTAATCTGCAAGGAAAACAAATTATTACAACCGCTTACCAAGATGCTATTACTGGTTTACCACTTATTACGATTGCAGAACCAGTTTACAAAAATGGAAATTTTGTTGGTGTTATAGGAGCTGATCTATTAATCGAAAAACTCATAGATGATGTCATTAATTTAGATGCAGGTAAAAATTCTCATACAATACTTATTGATTCAAAAAATAGTACTTTTCTAGCACATCCAAGTAAAAAATATACATTAAAACCAATAGAAACTTTATTAAATCAATTTTCCATATCTAATATTAATAAAACTATAGATAAAGATTCCCTAGAATCTATTATTATTGATGGTACTGAAAAACTTTTCTATTTTACTCAAGTTCCAAAAACAGATTGGGTATTTGCTATTCAAATGGATAAAAAAACTGAAGAGGAAAATCATTCAATATTGCTTCATGAGATGATTATTACCGCTATTAGCATTACTGCCTTTGTAATTTTTTCTGTTTATTGGCTAATCGGTTTTTTATTTCGAGATTTAGGAAAAGTTTCAAAAGCACTAGAAAAAATTACTGATGGTGAAGGAGATTTAAGACAACGTTTGGAAATATATAGTAATGATGAAGTAGGGAAATTAGCAAAAAATTTTAATCGTTTTGTTGGAAATATGCATAAAATGATAACTACATTAAGTAGAATATCATCATCCCTTTCTGAACAAGCCAACCATACTTCAAAACAAGCAGATGCTAGAAGTCTACGTATTTCACATCAGCAAAAAGAAATCGAAATGGTTGTTAATTCAGTTAATGAAATGGCGGCCGCAACTCAAGAAATTGCCAGCAGTGCAGAAAATACTGCACATAATTCAGGGAAAGCTGTTTCTGATTGTGTCGATGGTTCTAATCAAGTTATTCAAACACAAAGTTCTATTCAAAACTTAGCTAAAGAAGTTCAAATAGCAACAACAGTTATCCAAAAGTTAGAAGAACATGGGAATAGCATTAATACAATTTTATCAACGATACAAGGAATTGCAGAACAAACAAATTTACTTGCACTCAATGCTGCAATTGAAGCCGCTAGAGCAGGAGAGCAAGGTCGTGGATTTGCTGTTGTTGCTGATGAAGTTCGAGTATTAAGTCAACGAACCCATGCTTCTACAAAAGAAATTCAAGACACTATTGAGAAATTGCAAGAAACTACTACTCAAGCTGTCAGTATTATGAATGATAGTTTAAAACTATCATCTACTTCAGTTAATGATGCAAACTCAGCATCTTTAAGCTTAAAACAAATACAAGGAGCGGTAGAACGAATAAGTGATATGGCTACTCAAATTGCCTCATCAGCTGAAGAACAAGCTGCAGTGACCAATGAAATAACAAGAAATACTAAAGGAATTAGTGAAGTATCTAATCAGTTTTCCAAAGAAGCAAAAGATACTGCTAAACAAGCTTCTCAACTATCTAAATTATCTAATGAATTAGAAAAAGAAATTAGCAGTTTTAAACTTTAAAAAAATAGTCACTAGATAATAGATAATAATATCTAAGTATATAAAATACTTAGATATTATTAGATAATAAACCTGTATAGCTTTTAAAAAAGCGAATTAATATTCTTATCCATTGAAAATTAAATACTTGTTTAAATCAGATAGTAAACTATTTATTTCTCCAGTTATTAAAGAATAGTCAGCATAGAAACGAGATATTTTATCTTCACAGAAAATATCGTTATTTGTTTCTTTAAGCTCATTACTGAATTTTATTCTAGTTAGAGAAAAATCATTTTTTATATTAAAACTGATTTTTTCTTTCCAATTAATGGTTAATTGAGTAACCATCTTGTTTAGTTCAATATGCTTTAACACTTCATCACTAGTGAGTTCCTGATTTTTGCATTGAATTAATGCCCCATCTGTTTGTGATTTTAATACTGCACTAGTTCCTAATGAAAAACAATCAGGCAAATCACCTGTTTTTACCCATTCTGTCATAATTGTTTCTATTTTTTTATAAGAAGATTTAATAGGCTGAATTGGCAAAGAACCTATAGCTTTTCTTAATAAATTTGTATACTCTTCAGCACTGTTATAATTAGCTGATTCTATTAATAGGTATTTATTGCTATGAAAAGTGAATATATTAGTGAACTTATCAACTGGTAATGTATATGGTAATAAATCTATTATTAAATCTTCTTTTAGATTCTTTAGTTCTTTTTTGTTCAGTGAACGTTGCTTACGTTCTTCTGATTTTTTTATTTTTTCGGAAAATTGCTTTTTAAAAGCAGAATATGAAATAGATTTTGTTTGTTTTAATGCGCGAAACATTAAATTATCACTAAAAGAATGAATAAATGTTTTTTCAATCGGTTGAATAAATCCAATTTTGATCTTATCAGTTCGACCACAAGGTTTAAATTGATTTTCTTTTAATAAATTATTTAAATTATTTAAAGATTCAGATTTGAATAAATTAAGTTCGTTAATAATATCATATATAATTAAATTTTTAGGAAAAAGATTCATTTATGCTTCCTTGTATGGAAAATTAGAATTAACAATTCTGATTAAAAATATTTCAATATTTATTTAGATGCTGTTATTAAACTAATTTAAATTAGTTTATTGGATCATTAGATTGAGCGATTGTATACTTAAATTCTTTCATTCACCTACACTAAACAATCATTTACTATGACAAGTGAACAAAAAAAACTACGCGAAGGTTTTTTTCTTGCAATTAGTGCTTATATGATTTGGGGAGGGATTACTCCAATTTACTTCAATGCCCTTTCTAATATTTCTAGTTTAGAACTTCTTAGCCATCGTATAATTTGGTCTTTTTTATTATTAATTCCTGTAGTTCATTTTAGTTCTCACTGGGATTCTGTCTTTAATACAATTAAATCAATAAAAACAATTGGATATCTTGTTTTAACAGCAACATTAATTAGTTCAAATTGGTTAATATTTATTTTAGCTATTAGTACTAATCGTATGTTAGATGCTAGTTTAGGTTATTACATCAATCCATTATTTAATGTTCTTCTTGGTTTAATCTTTCTTAAAGAACGATTAAGAAAGATGCAATGGTTAGCTGTATTTTTAGTTGTTTGCGGGGTGCTAGTTCAGTGTATCACATTTGGGTCGATCCCAGTTATTTCTATATTGCTAGCAATGACCTTTGGGATATATGGTTTACTAAGAAAAAAAATTAACCTTGATGTGAATACTGGTCTATTTATTGAGGTTATGATTATGCTTCCTATTGCTATAGGATACCTTTTTTTTATAACTGAATCACAAACATCTAACTTAATGAGAAATTCTACTTCCTTAAATTTTTTATTAATTACCTCTGGGATTATTACAATTCTTCCAATGTTATGTTTTATTGGTTCTGCAAGAAAATTAAAATTGTCAACTCTAAGTTTTTTTCAATATATAGCACCAAGTTTAATATTTTTATTAGCTGTTCTTAAATATGATGAAATATTTAGTATTGATAAAATTATTACTTTTTCATTAATTTGGGTGGCTATGATTATTTTTGCTTTTGATGGTATGAATCCGACAAGTAAAAATAATCATAATTTATAGAATATAATTTAATAATTTTAATAAGTTTAATTAATACAGTACTAATAATTCTTTAATTCATATCAATGCTTTTGTCAATGGTATTGTAGCAAATTACATTATCTCTTCTGTATTCATTGAAATTTACAATATTTTTTTTCATAGAAAATGACATTTTTCAGGTGTCAAACTTTAAAAAAACCACCT